>JBKPJW010000459.1:0-2725 GCA_046730875.1 Actinomycetota bacterium
CCTGCTCGGCGATGGATTCCTGCGCCTGCTTCTTGGTACCGACGAAGAGAACGGTGCCGCCGTGTGCAACGGTGGCCTTCACGAACTCGTAGGCACGGTCGATGTAGGACAGCGACTGCTGCAGGTCAATGATGTAGATACCGTTGCGCTCCGTGAAGATGAAGCGCTTCATCTTCGGGTTCCAACGGCGGGTCTGGTGTCCAAAGTGGACGCCGCTGTCAAGCAGCTGGCGCATAGTTACGACGGGCATGCCGACGCTCCTTCCGGCAGGTCATTCATGAGAGAGCCCATGGCTCTCTTACCCTGCCAATAGTTGACGGTTATTTAGCGATCGCCCGGGACGGGCGTTGCTCCTGGCATCCACCGCGCTTCCCATCCGTACCAAAAGGAACGGACCGCGGGAGGCGCAGTCCTCCGCACCGAAGTTTTCAGGCTTCTCATGTGGAGGGCTGGATACGCGTAGTCAGCCGCCGCTCCCCCGCACCCCTGAATGAGGCATGCCGGCCTGGAAGATCGCGAACAAGCGCGACGAACAAGCGTGAGGGCACAGCAAACTGCTCCACCAAGTGTACTACAGCGACCCCGCCCCCGGAGGACGGTTTCGACCGGTCGGCGGCATGGGGATCCAGGGCTTTGGCGGGGGCCGATGGGACCCCTCGGCGGCTTATCCACATGGCTGCACCGGGAGATTCCGACCAGCGTGCTGACGCGGAAGGCTGGAGGCATGAAGATCCTCCTCTGCCTGGCAGCATTGCTCGTGATGATGGTTCCCGTGGCCGCCGCTTCAGCCCCGGGTTCCGGGAATTCGATATCCACCCTCCTGGGCTCCCCGAGCGCAGGTCCGGTTCCGGCGCGCAACTGGAACTGGCCGCTCAGCCCGCGGCCTCCGGTTCTGCGCATTTTCGATCCCCCGGCCCGGCCGTGGCTCAGCGGTCACCGCGGCGTCGACCTCGAGGCGGCGTACGGTGGCGCCCCGCTCATCTCGCCGACGGGCGGAACGGTGAGCTTCGTCGGCATCGTGGTGGACCGGCCCGTCATCACGATCGATCACGGCAACGGCCTGCGCAGCAGTTTCGAGCCGGTGGCGAGCGAACTCACAAAGGGGTCCGCAGTAGCGGCCGGCGATGTCCTGGGGCAGGTGCAGACCGGCCACTGCGGCCCTTCGCCGCCCTGCCTCCACTGGGGCGTCCGCCGAGGTGAAGAATACGTGAACCCGCTGGCGTTCGTCATGGACCTGAGGCCCTCGGTCCTGCTCCCGCCACTTGAGACCGGCCCCGGATGAAAGGCTGCCGGATGGAAGCCTGCTGCTGCATAGTGGCGGGCGCTGGGCGGCGCCTGCTGCATGGTGGCGGCCGCCTGCCGGCGCCTATTAGACGATCGCGGAAATTCCCGTGATCGCCCGGCCGGTGACAAGGGTGTTGATTTCGTGCGTGCCCTCGTAGGAATAGATGGCTTCGGCGTCTGCGAAGACTTTGGCCATCTCGAAGTCCGTCACGATCCCGTTGCCGCCCAGGATACTCCGGCCCAGGGCCACGCTCTCGCGCATACGTGCGGTGGTGAAGGCCTTGGCCAGGGCCGACTGCTCGTCCTTCGCCTGGCCCGCGTCCTCCAGCTGGGAGAGCCGCACCATCATGCCCATGGAGCTGACGGCGTTGCCGAGGATCTGCACGAGCTGGTGCTGGACCAGCTGGAAGGACGCAATGGGGCGGCCGAACTGGCTGCGCTCCACGGCATAGCGGCGGGCGACATCGAAGGCCGCGAGCTGCTGCCCCACCGCCTGCCAGGCCACCGCGAGGCGGGTGACCTTGAGGACCTTGTTGGTGTCGCGGAAGCTGTTGGCGTTGGCCAGTTTGAAGAAGTCCGGCACCACCACGTTATCGAGCGTGATGTCGGCGTTCTGGACCGTGCGCAGCGAGATCTTGTTCTCGATCTTCGCGGCACTGTACCCCTCGGTCTTGGTGTCGACGAGGAACCCCTTGACCTGGTTGTCGTCGACGTCCCGGGCGTAAATGACCACCCAGTCGGAGAAGGTGGCGTTGCCGATCCAGCGCTTGGCTCCGTTGAGGATCCAGTTCCCGCCGTCGCGCCGTGCCGTGGTGCGGGTACCGCCGGCGACGTCGGAGCCGCCGAGGGGTTCAGTCAGGCCGAAGGCGCCGATTTTCTTCAGTGAGTAGATATCCGGAAGCCACGCGTCCTGCTGCTCCTGCGAGGCAAGGGCTTCGATGGAGCCGGTGAAGAGCCCGTCGTGGACGCCCATGAACGTCGCGATCGACGTGTCCGCACGGGTGGCCTCGGCATGCAGGATGCCGGCGAACAGGTTCGAATAGCCCTGCCTCCTGACCGGGCTGACCAGGTCGATTTCGGCCAGCTTCGGGATGAGCTCCATAGGAAATTCGGCGCGGTTCCAGCAATCGACGGCGATCGGCCTGACCTCGCGGGCCAGGAATTCGCGGACCTCGGTGAGCCGGTCCTGTTCCTTGGCGCTGAGCAGCTGCTCGAACGCGAAGAAGTCGCCATCGGCGTAGGGCAGGTTGTGGATATCGATTGCGGCTTTGGACATGATGTTCCTTCACTCGTGATCAGCGGCGACCAAAAGGACGTGGACTGTGCGCCTCAGTATGTTACTGACGAGTAACCTATCGCAGTTTGCGGACCCCGGCAAGCGGTGGCATCCAAGGACGGGCCGACGAGAAAGGGAGCCGTGGGGGGGGGGGGGGGGGGGGCC
>JBKPJW010000460.1:0-10045 GCA_046730875.1 Actinomycetota bacterium
CATCCGGACTTGGTGCCTGGCGCTACGACCCAGGCGCTGGCGTATGGGTGGATGCGCCAGGAGACGTGGCGGAGGACCCCAACATCTACAAATTCGAATATCTCTGCCTCGACCAAACTGGGAACAACTTCGACATTCCCTGCCTGACAGCTGCGGTTCGGTGCGACCAAGCACGCGAAGGGCGGCCCGTGCGTTGGTATACGTCACTGCGCGTATTTGATCCCCCAATATGGTCCGCGGTCCGTCCTGATCGCTGCGTCTATCTTGAACAGCCGGAAGACGTGCTGGGCCAGATTGCTGCCCAGATTCAGGCAAAGTTCCGGCAACTCCCTGTTGCCGCTGGGAATTCCGTCATACAACCGAGCCCGCACACTCTCAGAGGCGCCGAGACGAATGTCTATGCCGAAGCCTCCGAGCAAACATTCAACGTGGACATGCTGGGTCAAGATGTGTTCATCACTGCCAAGCCGGTGCAGTACACGTGGAGCTTTGGCGACGGCACTTCGCTGGGCCCGCAAACAATAGCCGGCGGACCGCTTCCGCAGGACCGGTGGGGCGAGAAGACCCTGACGAGCCACGTTTACGCCCAGACCGGCGACTTCCCGGTGGTCCTGACAACCCATTTCCAAGGCACCTACTCCGTGAATGGCGGACCGGCGCTGCCCATTCCCGGCCAAGGCCAATTCAGCTCACCGCCTCAGACCGTCAGTGTCTGGCGGTCGATCACAAGGAACTACGCAGACACTTGCCTGCAGAACCCCCAAGGTCAAGGCTGCCCCGGCGTCGCCCCGCCCCCGCCTTAGTGGATCGCCGTGGCTAAGCTCGCAGCTCGCGATCCACCCGTGCCATCCGGGCGCTCACGAGCTGGCAACGGGGATCATCCGGCCCAATCAGTGCCGCCGCGGCAGCCGCAGTTGCGGTATCTGAGGACCCCATGTCGCTCGTGCACCACCGCAGCATCAACATGGCATCGCCGCTGGAGCGAACAGACGCCCCCACGGCTGTGTTGAGCTCCTCTCGCATGAACCCGATCGCCAGATTGAACGAACGCGTGAGCAATTGTGCCGGGTAAGCCGCAAATGCCTCGGCAACTCGGCCGTCCCGCAGGTGGGCTTCCACCACTGAGGCGTCCGTCACGACGTTGACGGTTGGAGAGAACCGGTAGGGGTTCGCTTCCAGGACATCGCCCAGAATGTTGCGTATCCGGTGCATCTCGGTCCGGATCGCCGCGGCAGTGCCCGCGTCGCCATGGATCTCATAGGCAAGTTCATCAGCACTCCAGCCCAGGTCACGCGAAGCCAGCAGTGCCAGGATCTCGGCACGGCGCAGTGTCAGCGGGCGACTCATGCCGCCGTCGACCGCCGCGAACGGCGCGTCCCCTAAAAGCCGCAGCATCAGCTGTGACCGGGCGCCGCCGTCGCGCACTGTCCCCTCGTCACGCCGCGGCTGGCGCGAGCGACCGGCGCGGCCGTCGGGAACCGCGGCCGATTTCAACAGCTCCTCGGCAAGCCGCACTCCACAACGCACCAGCCGCAGGCTGTCCGGCGTGACCGACTCGAATGGGCCGGAGACATCGAGGACGCCGACGATTTCGCCGGTCAGGGGATCGCGAATCGGCGACGCGGTGCAAGCCCAGTCATGATGGGTCCGCACAAGATGCTCGGCCGAGAAGAGCTGCGCCGGGGCCCCGGTCACCAGGGCTTCGCTGATTGCGTTGGTGCCCACCCCTGACTCGGACCAGTCGGCACCCTCCACGAACTCCAGGGAGTCGGCGAGCCGCAAGGCTTGTTTGCTGCCAACGCGCCACAGCACTTCGCCTTCGTGGTCAGTCACAATCAGCAAATGGCGCCCTGTCGCGGTCTCATCGGCCAGTAACTGAGACAGCGCGGGCATGACCGCAGCCAGCCGATGGCCGGCGCTGAGGGAACGCGCTTCGGAGACTTCATGCCGGTGCAGCGGCCGGTGCTGGTCCGGGTTGATGCCCAGCGCCAGGGAACGCTGCCAGGACTTGATGAGCGAGGGCGACAGGCGGGAATCCGGGGTGCCGGACATGGTGGTCTCGTGCGCCGCCCGGAGAATCCGGGCGTACTCCGCCGGCGAGGAAAACCTGAGATCTGAGGGATGCGTGATGGAGCTATTGCCCTGCCGCATGCTCATTCTCCCAACTCGCCCTCGAATCGTTGCACTGGCTGGTTCCCTGCCGCCATTGGTCGCCGTGAGCGCCGACCGAGAGCTTGAGAGCTCCGTGTAACCCGATTGTAACCCCCTACGAACTTTACTTGTGATGCGGGTCACTGCGTGGTCGAGGCGACACGCAACGGGAACGACCCACTTGTCAGCAATGGAAAGAGGAATCATGCCTGAGACACCAAACGGCGTCGTCGGGGCGTGGTTGGCGCAGTTCGATGAGGCACTGCGCGGCCACAACACGGACGCCGCACTTGAACTTTTCGACGACGATTCGTACTGGCGCGACTTCGTCTCCTTTACCTGGAACCTCAAGACCCTTGAGGGCAAAGAAGACATCCGGCGCATGCTCGACGCGACCCTCGAGGAGGTGCAGCCAAGGAACTGGGTCCTCGCCGAGGACGCCACCGGGGACGCCACGAACGCCGAGGCATGGGTGAACTTCGAGACCGCCCAGGCCCGCGGCTACGCGCATTTGCGCCTCAGGAACGGCAAATGCTGGACCCTGCTCACCACCATGCAGGAACTCAAAGGCTTCGAGGAAAAGAAGGGACCCAACCGGGAGAAGGGCGTCGCCCATGAAATCACCAAGGGCCGCAAATCCTGGCTGGAACTGAAGGAAGAGCAGGAGGCACGCCTCGGCTACGAGGACCAGCCCTACACCGTCATCATCGGCGGCGGCCAAGGGGGGATCGGGCTGGGGGCGCGGCTGCGCAGGCTCGGAGTGCCCACCATCATCATCGAGAAGAATGAGCGCCCGGGAGATTCATGGCGCAACCGCTACAAGTCCCTCCACCTGCACGATCCGGTCTGGTACGACCACCTGCCCTACATGAAGTTCCCGGACGACTGGCCGGTTTTCGCGGCCAAGGACAAAATCGGCGACTGGTTGGAAAACTACACGCGGATCATGGAACTGAACTACTGGTCCGGGACCGAGTGCACCAACGCCCGCTTCGATGAATCCGCGGGGGAGTGGGTGGTGGAGGTGATGCGCGACGGCGAACCGGTCACCCTGCGCCCCAAGCAGCTCGTCTTCGCCCTGGGTGTTTCGGGGTACCCAAGCGTCCCCACGTTCGACGGCGCCGATTCCTTCCTGGGGGAGCAGTACCACTCGTCCAAGCACCCGGGCGGCGGAGACTGGACCGGCAAGAAAGCCGTCGTCATCGGCTCCAACAATTCAGCCCACGATATCTGTGCCGACCTCTGGGAACACGGGGCGGACGTCACCATGGTCCAGCGGTCCTCGACTCACATCGCCCGCAGTGAATCCCTCATGGACTTAGCTCTCGGCGATCTGTACTCCGAAAAGGCGCTGGCCAACGGCGTCACCACAGAGAAAGCCGATCTGCTGTTTGCCTCATTGCCGTACCGGATTCTGCCCGAGGCCCAGATCCCTGTTTATGCGGAGATGGCCCGGCGCGACGCGGAATTTTATTCCCAGCTCGAGGCTGCCGGCTTTGACCTGGACTTCGGCGTTGACGGTTCCGGCTTGTTCCTGAAGTACCTGAGGCGCGGTTCCGGCTACTACATCGACGTCGGTGCATCCCAGCTGATCATCGACGGCCGGGTCAAGCTGGCCAATGGCGAGGTCAGCAAAATCACCGGGAACTCCGTCGTGATGGCTAACGGAACGGAACTGGATGCCGACGTCATCATCTACGCCACCGGTTATGGGTCGATGAACGGCTGGTTGGCTGATCTGGTCTCGCCCGAGGTGGCCGACGCCGTCGGCAAATGCTGGGGATTCGGATCGGATACGCCCAAGGATCCGGGGCCGTGGGAGGGGGAACTGCGCAACATGTGGAAGCCGACAAACGTCGAGAACCTTTGGATCCATGGCGGCAATCTGCACCAGAGCCGCCACTACTCCAACTATTTGGCGCTACAGCTCAAGGCCAGGATGGAAGGACTGCCGACGCCGGTCTACGAGCTGCAACCCACGCACCACACGCGCTGACTCGAACAGGTCGTGACAATCCCAGGCACGGCCACCAGACTGGGGTTACGGCCCCGCTGAGAAAATCCAACGACATCCCGTGGATGCGTCTGATGCGTCTGATCGGACGCATCCACGGCCTGGAATGCGAAGGTGAAACGCCATGAAAGCAGCACGATTCCATGCCCGCGAGGATCTCCGGATCGAAGACGTTCAAGAGCCGGAACTGCGTCCGGGAACGGTGAAGATCGCCGTGGCCTGGTGCGGAATCTGTGGCACCGATCTCCATGAATTCCTCGAAGGACCAATTTTCACCCCGCCGCCGGGCAGCCCCCACGCGCTTACCCACGAGGCCGCCCCGGTCACTCTCGGGCACGAGTTCTCCGGCACCGTCGAGGAACTCGGGGACGGCGTCAGCGGTCTGGCCGTCGGAGACAACGTCGTCGTGGAGCCGTACTTCGTCTGCAATGAATGCGGTCCCTGCCTCAGCGGACACTACAACCTGTGCACCAAGCTGGGCTTCATCGGTTTGGCGGGCGGCGGCGGTGGCTTGAGCGAGACGGTCGTTGTCGAGGCACGTTGGGTGCACCCTGTCGGCGATATCCCGCTGGACGAGGCCGCACTCATCGAACCCCTCGCGGTCGCGTATCACGCCGTCGGCAGGAGCGGCCTCAAGGCTGGCGACGTCGCCGTCGTCGGTGGTGCCGGACCCATCGGGCTCCTGACCGCCGCGGTCCTCAAAGGCATCGGCATCACCACGATCATTACTGAGCTGTCGGCCGCCCGCAAGGACAAAGCGGCGTCGTCCGGAGTGGCGGACCACGTTCTTGACCCCAGCACGGACGACGTCAAGGCGCGCGTGCAGGAACTGACCGACGGTGCGGGGGCGACAGCGGCGTTTGAGTGTGCCGGCGTGAACGCCGTGTTGGACACCATGCTCGACGTTGTGAAGCCCGCCGGCGTCGTCGTCAACGTCTCGATCTGGGGGCACCCGGCCACGGTGGATATGCAGAAAGTGGTGCTGAAGGAAATTGATCTGCGCGGCACCATTGCTTATTGCGGCGATCATGAAGCCGCCATCAAGCTCGTCCAAGAAGGAAAAGTCGATCTGAAACCGTTCATTACCGGCAGGATCGCCCTGGACGACCTGGTCGATAAAGGCTTCGACACGCTGATCAACCACAACGACACCGCGGTAAAGATCATAGTTCACCCGTAGTGATCCGAGTCTCACGCGGAATAGTTGCAGACGCCTCGCAGTTACCGACAGTGAACCCATTCACTGTGAAAGGAATTGCGCATGCTGTTTTCCACGATGACCCTCGGCGATTTGGAACTGCCCAACCGACTCGTGATGGCGCCGCTGACCCGCCTCCGTTCCGGTCAGGAAGGCATCCCAGGGCCGTTGGTGGTTGAGCACTACCGTCAGCGTGCTTCGCTCGGCCTGATCGTCAGTGAAGGCACCTACCCGAGCCGCGCCGGCCGGGGCTTCCCGGGCCAGCCCGGGCTCGTGACCCCCGAGCAACTCGAGGGCTGGTCCAACGTCACTTCCGCCGTGCACGCCGAAGGGGGCCGGATCTTCGCCCAGGTCATGCACGCTGGCCGCGTCACGCACGAGGACACCACCGGTGGCTACGAAGTGGTTGCGCCCAGCGCCATCGCGATCGACGGCGAAACCCGCACCTACGCGGGCAAAAAGCCGTTCCCCGTCCCGCGCGCCCTGGCCACCGCGGAACTGCCGGGCATCATCGAGGAATTTGTGACGGCGTCCCGTAAAGCGGTAGAGGCAGGATTCGACGGCGTCGAGCTGCACTCTGCCAACGGCTACCTCCTGCACGAATTCCTCACTCCGGCGGCCAACCAGCGCGACGACATCTACGGGGGCTCCCCGGAGAATCGGGTGCGCTTCGTGATCGAAGTGGCGGAGGCCGTTGTGGCAGCCGTCGGCGCGGACCGGGTCGGCATCCGCATCTCTCCGGAGCACAACGTCCAGGGTGCCCTAGAACTGGATGCCGCCGATGTCCGAGAGACCTACGGCCTGCTGGTCGATGCCCTGGCCCCGCTGAAGCTGGCTTACCTCAGCATCCTGCACAAGGAGCCCACGAGCGCTCTGGTCCAGGATCTGCGCACACGGTTCAACGGGACGTTCCTGGTCAACACCGGCTTTGGCGTCGTCACGACGCGCGACGAGGCAGTGGCGCTGGTGGCGGACGGTCACGCCGATGCCGTCGTCGTCGGCCGCCCGGCAATTGCGAACCCGGACCTGGCCCGCCGGTGGCGTGAAGGCCTGCCCGTCAATGAGCCGGACCCGTCCACGTTCTACGCGGACGGCGCCGCAGGGTACACGGACTACCCGGCCTACCAGAACTAAATATCGCCAGCGGCGCTTCCCCTGGCGCCGCAACCCTCCACTGCTGGACTTCCACCACCGGACATGTCCAGCCTTGGTCGCAAAGAGTGGGCAGAACCCCGTTCTGTCCACTCTTTGCGTTAACGAATGGGCATGTCCTCGTGGGTGGCGGTCCGCGGCGCGGTAATCATTGAGCATGCCCTCCCGGGCTGCGGTAAACCGCTGGACATGCCCAGTTGGAGCCGCGGCCAGCGGGCAGGATGCCGTTCTGCCCACTGATTGCTCTCAATAATGAACATGTCCTCGTGGGAAGCGGCCCGCGGCTGGACATGTCCGGTGGTGATGCCCGTGAGGGGCATGTTCGGGAGCGGGGAGGGTTTGGGTACCCGGCCGAGGGACATGTCCCTCGGCGGAACTGGCCTTGGGCATTCTGCGGGGGTCGCGGCCGCACGTTGTGCCCGCTCCTATAGGATCTGAACATGCAACTAGCTTCGACCGGCAGCCCCTCTGGCGAGAGCCCGGGCCGCCGCCCAGCGCGCCGCGGCGTCAGCCGGCAGGTCCTGGCGGACCACGTCTACGAAGAACTTTTGGCGTCGCTTATGGACGGCCGACTGGAGCCTGGCGCCGTGGTGAGCATCGACGGAACCGCCCGCGAACTAGACGTTTCCCCTACCCCAGTTCGCGAGGCCCTCGCCCGGCTGGAACACACTGGGATGGTGCGTCGCGTGGCGCTCAAGGGGTACCGCGTTGCACCGGTATTCACTCAGGAGGACTTTGCCGAGCTGATGGAGGCGCGGCTCGCGATCGAACCCGTCAACGCCCGATTGGCGTGTGGCAGGCTGACCCCCGAGCACCTGGCCGAGCTGGCACGGGCCGTCGCCGACCTCCAAGACGCTCCCCGCGGTCCGTCCTTTGCCGAATTCCGCGGCTACCTCGAGGCCGATGAGCGGTTCCACCGGCTGATCGCGGAACAGACTGGCAACCAGTTCATGGTGGCTGCTTACTCGGCCCTCGGCGGACAGATCCAGCGCTTCCGCCTGTTCGGGGGAGTAGGGATCACCGACGCCGAACACGCCATCGCCGAGCACCAGGCTGTCCTGGATGCCTTTGCAACACAAGACCCCGAGAAAGCCGCGGCGGCCATGGCCGACCATGTGCGGAAGGTGCGAGGCCGGGCCATCGCCGATGCCCCTGTCGACTCACAAGACACAGCCCGGGGAGAATAGCCGGGCGTCCTTTAGACAGATTCTGCTCGCATTCCCTCAGCCCGCCGGGGCGCCGGCCGCCCCACGTCTCGCAGCTAGAATCGCGCGGCATCGGCCGCCCGCACGACGGCGGCCCGCCCACCCGGTCTGCCCGCCCGACGGCCGACGGCGGCCCCTTCCGGCAGGCTCGGTGCAGACCCGCCGCGCGCACCCGCAGACACTTAACTGCCGCCGAGAAAAATAACTCTGCTTTGACCGTGTGATGCCCTTCACAATCTGATAAAAGACCCTATAGGATCTTGGATTGTGGCGGCCGGGGGTTGCCACTGAAATCACGAGGGAGTGAAAAGTGCAAACAGAGACTTTGGCCGCAGGGCCCAAGGAGTCCGCAACACGCCGCACCATCAAGAATCTGCGCTGGTGGATCCTTGGCTGGGCGCTGGCCGCCGGCATCATCAACTACATGGACCGCAGTGCGATCTCCATCGCAGCGCCGCAACTGATCAAAGAATTCGGCATGACCCGGACCGATATCGGACTCCTGGGCACAGTGTTTTCCTGGACCTACGCCTTCGCCCAGCTGCCCGCCGGCTGGCTGGTGGACAAGCTCGGCGCCCGCCGCATGTATTTCCTCGCCATCGCAGGATGGAGCATCGCCACCGCGCTCATGGCGATCGGCGGCAAGATGTGGCATTTCATCACCTTCCGCTTCCTGCTCGGCATCACCGAAGCGCCCAACGGGCCGGCATCGGCAAAGCTCACCGCTGACTGGTTCCCGCGTGCCGAGCGCGGACAGGCTACTGCCATCTGGGACAGCGGTTCCAAGTGGGGACCCGCCATCGCCCCGCCCATCCTCACCGCCATCATGCTCGCCTTCGGCTGGCAGGCAATCTTCATCTTCCTCGGCGTCGCGGGCCTCGTGCTGGCGCTCGCCTTCTTCCTGTACTACCGCGCCCCCGAAGAGCACAAGCGCATCAGCGCGAAGGAACTCGACTACATCGAGAGCCAGCGCACCACCCAGCTGCTGACCGCCAAGAAGGTCTCGTGGCTCGGACTCTTCAAGCACCGCCAGATCTGGGGCATGATGGCCGGCTTCTTCTGCGTCATCTGGATCTGGAACATCTTCATCGTCTTCCTGCCGCTCTACCTGCAGGAAGAGCGCGGCGCCAGCATCGCAAACTCCGGCTGGCTGGCCGCTGTTCCATACCTGGGCGCTGCCATTCTCGGCATCACCGGCGGCTGGGTCATGACCCGCTACTCCAAGAAGGCAGGCCGCGACCCGTTGCTGGCCAAGCGCCACGTCATGTCGGTTGCCGCGGTTGCCGCCGGCATCCTGATCTGCCTCATCCCGTTCGTCGACTCCCTCCCGCTCGCCATCGCCGTGATGACAGTGGCCCTGGGCTTTGTTGCCACCATGCAGGCGGCTGCCTGGGCCATGCCCGGTGACATCGTCGATAACTCCCAGGTGGCATCCGTCGGCGCGATCCAGAACTTTGGCGGCTACTTCGGCGGCGCTTTCGCTCCGCTGCTGACGGGCATCATCGCGGACGCCACCGGCTCCTATGCGCCGTCGTTCGTCATTGGCGGCATCATCGCGGCGCTTGCCGCCGTGGCCTACACGGTACTGGTCCGCGAGCCCATCCGCGCCAAGTCCACGGACCAGCAGGAAAGCGAAGTCGACGCATGAGCACCCAAACCAGCGAAGAAACCAGTGAATTGACGACGCCGGGAGTCGGCACCCGCCGTCCGTTCACCGTTGCGGTCACGGCAGACGCCGCACGACCCGACGGAAGCTCCATTCACGGGGACCTGGGCCTGCAACGGCTGAGCGAGCAGGGCGTTGACTGGCACGTCCTGCCCAGCTACACGGATCCGATCCCGCCGGCGGACCTTGCCGGTGTCCACGCGGTACTGTCCCTGGGCCACATCGCCTTCGATTCGCGCACGCTGGACCACGCCCCGGACCTTCGGCTCGTTGCCCGCTTCGGCGCGGGCTTCGAAACGATCGACCTCGACGCCTGCACCCGCGCCGGCGTCGTCGTCACCAACACCCCGGACGCCATTCGACGTCCGCTCGCCGTCGCGGGACTCACCCTCCTGCTGGCGCTCTCGCACAAACTGCTGGCCAAAGACCGGCTGACCCGCACGTCCGACTGGGCCGCGCGCGAGCAGTATCGCGGTGCACCGCTCGTCGGCCAGACCGTCGGCATCGTGGGCTTCGGGAGCGTCGGCGCGGAACTCGCCAAGCTGTTGGCGCCGCTCGGAATGAAGGTCGTCGGCAACAACCGCAGCGGCCGCCATCCGGAAGCCGCCGCGCTCGGCGTGGAACTGCTCGGCCTGAACGAACTACTGGAGCGCTCGGAC
>JBKPJW010000461.1:0-4108 GCA_046730875.1 Actinomycetota bacterium
CCTTGTGGGCCCCCGAACTGGGCAAACCAGCAACCGCTGTCATAGTCGAAAACGTAGACCTGTTGCCCGCGTGGGCAGCACAAGAACTCCACGCCCAAGCCCACAGCGCAGTTCGGGCACTTCCCCTCTCCCAGAGCGGGAGCGCGCCAACGCTCGCGTGGGCCGTTACAGCTGCGAGGCACGACGGCATCCCGCAACCCCTGGCAGGCATGGTCGATACGGTGATTTCTGTTCCCGCTCTGCGGGAACGCGGCGAGGATGTCCTGCACTTGGCCAGATACGCCGCCCGCCAAACCCGCCTGCGGGAAATCAACTTCACCGCCGCCGCAGAAAAAGCATTGATTGCCCATAGCTGGCCGGACAACATTGACGAGCTTTTCACCGTCATCCACGCCGCCGCTGTCCAGACAGAGACCATCGACGTCAGCCATCTGCCTGCCTACCTTCTGGGCGGGGGGAGCAGCCTGCACCTGAGTCGGATCGAGGCGGTGGAACGTGACGAGATCGTCCGCTGTCTCTCCAAGCACGGGGCTACGGTAAGCGGAGCGGCAGCAGAACTGGGCATCAGCAGGGCGACCATCTACCGCCGCATGGCCAGGCTGGGGATCACAATCCCGAAGTAGGTAGACCCGGCACGAACCCCTTGGGACCCCCTAAGTTGCGCACCGTGTCATCCCGAGAGGAGATTGTCCTCCTACCGGCCTCGACACCGACTGTCTAACCATGTGGCGCTGCCCTCAGCGTAGTCAATGGCGCCTGCCGGCGCGGAGTTGCTCTTCGAGGACAGATGCATCCACGGGTCTTCCGAGCAGGAATCCCTGGGCGCGTTCGCAGCCCATGGCGCGCAGTGCGTCCAGCTGTTCCGGTGTTTCAACACCCTCGGCGACAACGCGCAGTCCCATCCCGTGGCCAAGTCCGACAATACCGGCGATGAAACCGGAGGATCCGCCCTCCGCGAGCCGTGAGGTGAACGACCTGTCGATCTTGACTTCCGTGACAGGGAGCCGGTGCAGCTGGGCCAGGGAGGAAAATCCGGTGCCGAAGTCATCGATCGAAATTGCAACACCGGCGGACCGTAGGTCGCGCAGGTTGTCGTCGTTCACCGTTGATTCGGACATTGCCTGAGACTCGGTGACTTCCAGGGTGAGCGCCGCTGCCGGCAACCCGGTTCGAGCCAGGGTGTCGCGGACAAACGCCGGGAATCCCGTGCTACCGAGCTGGACTGCCGACACGTTGACAGCAATTTCGATCGGATATCCAGCAGCCCGCCAATGGGCGCCGGCGCGGCAGGCCTGGTTGATTACATGGGCGCCGACGTCGGCGATCAGATTGCTGTCCTCGGCTAAGGGAATGAACTCCCCAGGTGACAACAGGCCAAGTTCGGGATGGTGCCATCGGACGAGAGCCTCAGCGGCGACGATTGCGTGTGTTGCCACGTCGATTTGGGGCTGGAACTGCACCCGCAGTTCGCCGCGGGCTGCAGCACCGCGCAGGTCTGTTTCGAGCCGGAGATAGTCCTTGCGCTGCACTCCCGGGGGCGTTTGGCCGCGGGCCCGCGCCTTGGACTGATACATCTCGAAATCCGCTTTCTCTAGGAGCAGGCGGGCTGATTCGGACTGTGAATCGGTCCCCTCGCCCGGGAGGGGACCGCTGACACTTGTTCCGATGGCGACATCAACGAAGACTCTCCTGCCCTCAACCTCGACGGGCTCGGCAAGGCTGGCCCGGACCCTGGCGGCTACGTGGTCAGCCTCCAACGGGTTTTGGATGTGGGGCAGAAGTATGACGAACTCGTCGCCGCTGTAGCGGGCGACCGTGTCACTGTCGCGCACAGCGATTCCGAGCCGGGCAGCGACGTGGCGGAGAACGCTGTCACCGGCGGCGTGGCCGAGGTTGTCGTTGATCCGCTTTAGCCGGTTAACATCGCAGAAGAGCAGGCCCACCCGACGTCCATTCGGACCGGCCTGAGCCAGTGCAGTTTCCAGACGGTTCTCCAGCAGCGCCCTGTTGGGGAGCCCGGTCAGCGGGTCATGCAAAGCCTGCCTGCGGGCGTCCTCTAGCAGCCGGATCTTCTCCAGGGACACCGCAGCCAGACCTGCCAGCCCGCCCAGGCGTTCGGTGAGGGCGCCCTCCAGATTTCCCGGGGACTGCTCTACCCAGTGCGCGAGCACGATTCCTGTGAGCTGGTTCCCGGCCATGATCGGTACTGCTGCAAGTGCCGTGATGGCGAAGTCGGCGAGCATATTCCGAGCCCACGCCGAGCTCTTCCCGTCCAGCAGGAGCGGAACGCCGCTGGTGAGCAACTCGGAAAGCTCCGGGCTGTCCTGGGGGGTGGTCTGAAAATTGGCGACTTGATTCGCCAGATCGCCGTGCCAGCCGCTCATCCCGGCGATTCTGAGCTTACCTTTTTCGTGATCCCAGAGCGCAATCGCGGAGCGGTCGGCCCCCGAAAGGGCAGGCACCGCCTTGGCGATCGAACCGGCGAGTGCTTGCACCGTGGAATGTTGTGCCAGAGCGCGTGAGACGTCGAGCAGCAGCTGCGCCGTTTCGCCGTGTTCCCGGGCTTCGGCGACAACCCCGGCAATGTCGAGACTGATGGCGGCGTGCCGTGCATAAGCGGCCAGGGCTTCCGTATCTCCGGGAAAGAATTCCTGCCCCTTATGTGCCACCGCCGCCAGAACACCATAGAAATGCTTCGCGGAGGCGACAGGAACGCTCAGCACCGGCAACCCCGCCAGGGCGCCCGAGCCCCTGGACAGAGTTACTCCGTCGTCTTCGAGCTCGGCCGCTAGCACGGAGCCCGTACCGCGAATCCGTACATGGCGTCCTCCCGCGGGGAGCCGAACGGCCAACATATGTCCTGGCGCGTGCACGGCGCTGTCCGCGCGCACCAAAACCCGGTCGAGCACCTCCTCCAGAGGCGCGGTGCTGACCAGATCCAAAGCTGCCCCCTCCAGCGTGCGTAGCCGGTGCTCGGCGGTTGAGCGCCGTCCGGTCGGTTTCTCCGCCTTGAGCTTGCCCAGCAGGAAGCGTAGACGCTGAAGCGGCGGTGCGGTCCATGTCACGTCGTAGATGCACTCCGGGCCGCCGTCGAGTTGGCAGATCGTGCCATGCTCCACGCGTGCCGGCGCTAATCCAAAGAGCACGGGTATTTGGGCGAGGAAGCCGACGTTGTAGTCGCAGTCTATTCGGCTGGGACGGTGGGGCGGGAGCACCTTCCAAGTAAGCGATGCCGAACTTTGCTCTGCCCAGTCGCACCTGAACACGGCGGCGGAATCAAGACGCGTAGAAAACTGGGAGATCCCGCGGTACGCGGCTGCGGGAGATCCGGTTGCCTTGGCCAGCCTTCGCAAAGGCTCGATTGCATGATCCCGGAAAGACGCCGGGCCCAGACGGAGCCCGATCCGGGGATCGGCAAGCTCGGCCGCGGCGGACTCGAAGAGCCGAAGCTTGTCAGGGTAGGAAATCCTCCCCCCAACGCTCTCCAGCTGCACCGCCTGCTCACGCAGCCCCGCCCGCTCCAGGACACGATCAACACCCTCCGCGCCGACCTCCTCGGCCACGACGTGCAGCAAGACCCGCGTCGTCACCGTTGACGTACCGGGCACCGCACGGGTGATTCCAGGCATGAAATGACACCTCAGATAGATAGTTGGGCAGGATAAATTCAGAAAGCCACAGGCAGATTCAAGCCACAGCACGGGCACGTCGGCACATGAACCTGATCGCGTGCAGGGCCGGCAACTTGCCTCAACGGGAACGGGGTTCGGCTGACATCGAAGCCGTAGGCTCTGGGCCACCTGGGCCGGGGAAAGTAAATTTTAGATGCGTTGCCCGAGGGCGCGAGGGGGCAGTGCTAGGGAATGGTGAGTATACCGTGGCCCTTTGCTGTTCGGCGGCCCGGCTGACCTCGTGGGTCCCGTGGCTTTGCGTCGCCGGCTCGCACCGGGTTTGCCTTTATCGTCGAGCGGATGCTCAATCGAGCGCTATGTTAGCAAGTGAAAGCCGGCTGATCTTGTGGGACACTCCGTGGCCGAACGCTGGGTCCCCGGCCGCCCCAGGGCCTTGCTTCGCGGTCAGAGGATGCGTTCGACGGTCTGCCCGTAGG
>JBKPJW010000462.1:0-2362 GCA_046730875.1 Actinomycetota bacterium
GTCCCCCGGGAGACGGGAGTCCGGAGAAACCGGGCGGTTCGCCCGGGACCGCCAACCCCGGCGGTCCGAGCGGAAGTCCCCCGGGGCCCGAAAGTCCGCCCGGGCTCCATGGTTCGCACGGCACCGCAGACCCGGCCGACCCGTCCGGTGACACCGCGTACAGGACCTGGCTCCGGCGGCTCTACACCCATCCCGGCACCGGTGAGCTCCTCGCGATGGACTCCCGCGCCCGGATCTTCCCGCCCGGGCTCCGCCGCTTCATCCAGACCCGGGATGAGACCTGCCGCACCCCCTGGTGCGACGCCCCGATCCGGCACCTGGACCACATCATCCCCTGGCACCACGGCGGCCACACCAGCCAGGCCAACGGCGCCGGACTCTGCGAAGCCTGCAACCACACCAAAGAAACCCCCGGCTGGACCGCACGTCCAATTCCCGCACGCCCCATTCCCGCACCCGCGACCCGGCCGGCAAACGGCCCCGACCTCAAACCCGGCGTCGGACCCAAAACCGGTCCCGACGCCGCCGCGCACAGACAACGGCACACCCTCGAACTCACCACCCCCACCGGCCACACTTACTACTCCACCGCCCCGCCGCTGCCGGGGAGCCCGCTTCGCCCGACACACCAGCCGGGGACTCAAGTTCAGCCGTCAATCACTGACCAGCCGGGGACCCGCCAACGCCGCCAGCTCCGACACAAGGCCAAAACGCTCAAATGCCGCAAGTTCACTGAGATGCCTGCAGCGTAGGTGCAAGCATCCGGATGCCTTAAGGTTCTGGACTCATCTGGGACCCTCGGCCGCAGGCGCGGGGGCGCCTAGTCGAAGAACTGGATCCGCGGTTCGCTCTAGACCCCGCCATGTTTCCTTGCATCCTGCGGGTCTGGATTGGCAAAGAAAGATCGATCCTCGTCGACAAAGTCGAATTAGGCAGGATCACGACGGAATTGGGTTCGCTGCCGACCGGTGGACCGGCTGTTGGATGACGTCACCACCGGCTTGCAGTTCGTCGGCTCGGAGCGTAGACCTTGCGCCATTTGTCCTACTTCGGCAGGAAAACGCTATTCGGGAGGGAAAGGCTCTCCAGCCGAGCATCCGCACACGCAAGCCTGCAGGTACCTTCGCGATCTCGCTAAGAGAGGGCTCGGACACTTCAATGTCCCGAACAACCCAACGTCGTCAGATGGTTACCTGCAGGTGCTTAAAGCGTACGCCGGCCTCATCACCAGAACCAGTGGCAAAAATGCTCTGAAACGGCCCTTAAAAAGCGCCAAGACTGCCCTCCCGAAACACCCCCTGCCGCGAAAGCGTAGAGTGGAGGGAGCCGCCTGATTCTGGACGCCGAGTGCTGAGGGAGAAATCGTGACGATTGACTGGGACGAAAAAAAGACCCTGCTGCAGGAGCCGAACATCGCCGCGGTGACGCAGCTGTGCGACGAGCTCATGGAAAAGAAGCCTGGATCCGTGGTTCCCTACATCGACCCCGTCCATGACGAGGACGAATGCCGGATTGTCAGCCTGCAGATTAGCCCGGGCAAGGGCACAGAATCGGGTTTTGTCTCGCACTTCAATGACGACGAAGCGGCCCGTCGCGCCACCTCCATCTACGAGGCCGCCGAGCTGGACCCCCGTTACGTAATGCCGTGGAACGCTTATCCGTGGGTTCGCGATCCGGACGCATCCTCGGCCCTCAACGTTCAGGAGAAAACGGACGGCCTGCGGCCCTTCCGCCAGTTCCTGAAGATTAACAAGCGTGTCTCGGCGATCATTGCCCACGGCGCCGACGCCCACTCCTTCCTGACGCTCTTCGAGAAGACCTACCATTCCTCGCTGAAGAACCACGGCGTCAAGATCTACAAGGCCACCGCGCTCGGCGGCCGCGCCTTCGCCGTCTCAGCGGTCAAGCAGGACGAACTCCTCGCCAAGAACGTTGAGGTCTACAAAGACGCCATGCAGCGGGCCGGCATCCAGCACCTCTGACGGGTCACGCTTCGGCAGCGTCCGACGCCGGTTCCGTCACCCCTCCATGAGCCTGCGCCGGTGCTTGAGTTCCTTGAGCCAGTCGCGGGTGACAATCGCCGAAAACGGCGATCCGCCGTCGTCGGTCATGGAACTGAATGCCGTAGCCGCCTGAAGGTCCGCCACCAGCGGTCCCGATGCTCTCAAGGCCAGCTCCAGCACCTGCACGGCTGCACGTTCAGTCAGGCCCATCCTCATGGCCCAGCCCAGAAAGTGCTTCCGCGAAATTCCCGTCCGCTTGCCGTCCAGGGTCAGGGCGAGCGTCTTGTCTCCATAGACCACAGTGGAGGGGATGTCGTAGACCGGCGCGATGGACCACTCCCCCGCCGGCTGCTGCACCA
>JBKPJW010000463.1:0-18850 GCA_046730875.1 Actinomycetota bacterium
GGTCAGGATTTGGGCGGCCTCGACTGCTAAAGGAAGTGGTTACCGGGGTGTGAGTGGCGGTGAGGCGTGCCGCCCCTTGCCTGCGCCCAGGCCGTCCAGCATCTCAGTCAGCGACTCCAGCGAGGTCCGTCGCGGCGTCCACCCCAGGAGATCATGTGCCCGCGCGGTGTCCATGATCGGGGCGGCGGCCGCCATATCGATCCAGCCGCCGTCGGTCGCCTGCAACCGCAAGCGCCAACTGATCTCGACCACGGCGCGAAGCACCGGCAGCGGCAGCGGGAACAGCCTCCGGGCGTTGAACACCCAGCCCAGCGCGTTCGGATCGAGAACGGGTTCGGCGGCGATGTTGAACGCGCCCCCCGCCCGCGTCTTGAGCACGCGCCAATAGGCGTCCGCGACGTCGGCGGCGTGCACCGCCTGGAAAACCAGCTCCTTCGGAATCGGCAGCAGGGGCAGCCACGGCTTGCGCGGGACGAACCGTGCGAGGACTCTGCCAAGGAAATAGCGGCCCACCTCGCTGCCCGCCCCGCCGCTGAACGTCAACGCGGGCCGGAGCCGTGACACGACGACGTCGGGGTTCGCCTTGGCGAAACCGTCCAGGAGCCGTTCCTGCGCGGCCTTGTCCTCGCTGTAGTGCGAGCCCTCGATACCGGCGGCCGGCCAGTCCTCGCTTGTCCGCCGGTCTTTGGGAGCGGGCGAATAGGCGCCCACTGAGGAAGCGCACACGATATGGCCCACCCCGGCCGTCCGGACCGCGGCGAGAACGTGGTCCGTTCCCGCCACGTTGGTCTGGCGAAGGAGCTCCCGATCATGGTTGGGCTGGATCAGCCAGGCCAGGTGCACCACGGCGTCGGCACCGGCGAAGGCCTTCTCCAGGGCCGGCTGATCACCACGATCACCGAGGTCCAGGCTGTGCCACTCCACATCCCGGTAGGGAGCCGCATCCTGGTCGGGTTCGCGGCGGGCAACACCCACGATCTCAAGGTCGGCGCCCTCCTCCGAGCGGGCTTCCTGGAGTCGATTCAAGAGGGCCGTGCCAACGTGGCCGGTGGCTCCGGTGATGACAATGCGCATGGGCTTCTCCTCAGCGTGGTTGGAAGGCTGTGGTTCAGGTGGAGCTTTGGCGTGCCGGGTTCTGGCCCGTGGAACGGATACGTTTCCAGCGGGTACCCGACAGCGTATTTCCGAATGCTCGCCATAGCCAAGGGGAACGAGTCCATGGACCCTTGGGAACGGGCGCTTGCAGCGCTACTTTAAAGCTTCAGAACAAAAGCCGGGAGGCTCTCGTGACGCACCCACAGAACGCCGTTCGCGTTGACCAACTGCAGGGACGGCATCGATGACGAGCTTCCTGGAAATTCTGCGCAACCGCGTGGATCAGGAGCTGGCAAACGCTGCACGGCTCCGCCAAGAACTTCACAGGTTTCCCAACGTGGCAGGTTTTGAGGGTCCCACCCGCCAGATTGTTCTTGGGGCGCTTCCTGACTCCGCGGTGGTGAGCCTCATTGCGCAGACGGGGGCCTTGGTGCGGATCGGCGGCCCCGGGCCAGCTGTGGCTGTACGCGCCGAACTGGATGCCTTGCCCGCCGCCGAGGCCACCGGGCTGGAATGGGCCTCTGAAAACCCCGGCGTGATGCATGCCTGCGGCCACGATATCCACATGGCGGCCGCGGTGGCGCTGTCCCGTGCCGTGGCCGCCACGCCCGGTGCCTTCCCGCTGCTGCTGGTGCTGCAGCCACGGGAAGAAACGGCTCCGTCCGGTGCAAAGGACATTTGCACCGATGGCCGGCTGCTCTTTGAGGAGGTGACCGCGGCAATCGGCGCCCACGTTCAGCCGCTCCTTCCGAGGGGGACCGTCGCTTGCACAGCAGGGTCAGTGAACGCATCGTCTGACGAGTTCACCATCACGGTTGAGGGGCAGGGGGGCCACGCCGCGTATCCGCACCTGACTCTGGACCCGGTACTGGCTCTGGCCCATGTCGTCGTTGCCGTTCAAAGCATTATCAGCAGGACGGACCCCATGGAGTCGGCAGTCCTGAGCGTTACGACACTCAGTGCCGGATCCGCCGTTAACGTCATCCCGGAATCAGCCACGGCGCGTGGGACTGTGCGGGCGATGAGCACGGCGGTGCGGCGCCACGTCCTCCTCAGGCTTCAGGAGATCGTTGAGAACGTCGCGGCTGCACATGGCTGTCGGGGCCAGCTCGGGGTTGTGGAGGGTGAGCCCGTCCTGGTGAACGACGAGGATATTGCACGTAGCACCCGGCCCTTGTTGGAGTCCCTGGGTTTGCAGTTGAACGGCACGCTCCGCTCGGCAGGATCGGATGATTTCGCCTTCTACTGCGAGAAATTCCCGTCCCTGATGATGTTTGTCGGGACGGACGGAGCAGCAGAGCCACTGCATTCGAACAGCTTCGCTCCAGAGAACACTCACATCCGCGACGTCGCCTATGCCATGTTGAGCGGATACGTCGCAGCCGCCGAGTTGAGCGCTTCGGGCAAGCTTGGAAAAGCAAAGGTCGACGGCGGGAGGTGGCTCCCGCCGTCGACCCCTGGCATTGCTAAACTGCCGGAAAAACCCGGTCTTAGGCTCCGTGGTTCAGGCTGAACGTGAAGGTGTTCGGGCCGCTGGCGTGGACCGCGATGTTGCTCTTGGCAGTGTTGTGGCGCTCGGAAAGCTCGTGGACCAGGGCGTCCAGCTCGTGGTGCATGGTGGAACGGTCCCAGAACTTGTGGGTTACAGAGGTGGCAGTTTCAAACGTCATTGTTCAGTGCTTCCATTCGTGATCCGGAGGTCCGGCTGCCGCACCGATGCGGAGCCGCCATGGGCCAAACCAGCAACGCCTCTGAGACCTTGGGTAGCTCTGCGAGCTCACCGGTTTGGCCTCATTGCGTCCACCAGGATGGGTGCCCTTGGTTCACTGCTGACGCGTAGCGTCGGCGGGAACATCAGGGCTGCGTCGGCCGGGAACGGGGTTCCCTGCCTTGCCTTTCCATAGTGCACAGCGTCGCCCGGGAGGCTCAAGCCAGATGGCGAACATTGCACGTGAGACTCATCACAGCCACAAACCGGCCCTGAACGTCGGGGTCCTACGCCTGGGGCCCCGCGGTGGTCCCGGAAGCGGAAACGCTGACCGGGCGCTCCGTCTCCGGTTTGGCCGCCTCGGCAGCGGGAGGCGTCCTCTTGAGCTTGAGCTTCGTGCCGAAGATGCTTCCGCCGCTGCCGCTGCGCTTCTTGTTGAAGACGTCGAATCCGACGGCGAGCAGGAGCACCAGGCCCTTGATGAGCTGCTGGTAGTCGGTGCCCAGTCCCAGGATCGACATGCCGTTGTTGAGAACACCCATGATGAGGCCGCCGATCATGGCCCCTGCCACTGTTCCGATGCCGCCGGTGACGGCTGCGCCGCCGATGAAGGCCGCTGCGATGGCGTCCAGTTCGAAGCCGGTTCCGCCGGCGGGCTGGGCCGAGTTCAGGCGCGCTGTGAAGACCAGGCCGGCCAGGGCGGCAAGTACACCCATGTTGACGAAGAGGCGGAAGGTGACGGCCTTGGTCTTGATGCCGGACAGTTCAGCGGCGTGGAGATTGCCGCCGAGTGCGTAGGTGTGGCGCCCGAACACGCTGTTGTTCATCAGTGCCGTGTAGACGATGACCAGGACGGCGAGCACGATCAGGACGATCGGGGTGCCACGGTAGCTTGCCAGCAGGAAGGTGATGGTGAGCATGAGCAGGGCGATGAACGTGGTCTTGATCGCGAACCAGGTGAAGGGCTCGTTCTCGAGGTCGAACTTCTTGCGGATCCGGCGTTCCTTGACGGCCTGGATGAGCAGCGCGGCAGTGGCTCCGACGCCCAGGATGACCGTCAGCCACTCCAAGGCCGAGTTGCCGCCGGAGACGTCGGGCAGGAAGCCGCCGCCCAACGCCCGAAGCTCGGAGGGGAACGGGGTGATCTGCTGGTTCTTGAGCACGATCAGGGTCAGGCCGCGGAAGATCAGCATGCCGGCCAGGGTCACGATGAAGGCGGGAATGCCGACGTAGGCGATCCAGTACCCCTGCCAGGCGCCCACCAGCGCACCGACCAGCAGGCACGCGGGGATGGCAAGCCACCAAGGCAGGCCCCAGTGCACGATCATGACGCCGGCGACGGCGCCGATGAATCCGGCCACCGAACCGACGGACAGGTCGATGTGGCCGGCAATGATCACCATGACCATGCCGATCGCCAGGATCAGGATGTAGCTGTTCTGGACCACGAGGTTGGTGACGTTCTGCGGCTGCAGCAGGATTCCGTCGGTCAGAATCTGGAACAGGAGGACGATCAGGATCAGGGCGACGAAGATGCCAACCTGACGGAGGCGGCTTGTCAGGAACCCGAGGGATTCTCGTAGGGCGGACATGTTCGCTATTCCTTCTCTTTGGTCATGTAGTGCATGAGGGTTTCCTGGGATGCTTCGGCAATGGGCAGCTCGCCCGTGACGTGGCCGGCGGACAGGGCGTAGATCCTGTCGCAGATGCCAAGGAGCTCAGGAAGTTCCGAGGAGATCACGATGACCGCCTTTCCCTCCGCTGCGAGCTTGGCGATGATGGTGTAGATCTCGAACTTGGCGCCGACGTCGATGCCTCGCGTGGGCTCGTCGAGAATGAGCACGTCCGGGTCAGAGAACATCCACTTGCTCAGCACCACTTTCTGCTGGTTTCCACCCGAGAGCTTGCCCGTGATGGCGCCTACCGAGGGTGCCTTGATGTTCATGTTCTTCCGGTAGCCGTTGGCCACGATGGTTTCTTCGTTCTTGTCCACCCACCCGCGCTTGACGAGCTTGCGGAGCCCGGCCATGGAGACGTTTCGTTTGATGTCCTCGATGAGGTTCAGCCCGTAGAGCTTCCGGTCCTCCGTGGCATAGGCGATGCCGTGTTTGATGGCCGCCGGAACGGTGGAGGTGTCGATTTCCTGCCCGTACTTGAAGACTTGGCCGGAGGTGGCGCGGCCGTACGTGCGTCCGAAGACGCTCATGGCCAGTTCGGTCCGGCCGGCTCCCATGAGGCCGGCCAGCCCGACGACTTCGCCCTTGCGCACGTTAAGGCTCGTGTTGTGGACGACGACGCGCGTATGGTCCTGCGGGTGCTGGACGGACCAGTTTTCGATCCGCAGGACTTCCTCGCCGATCTTAGGGTCCCGGTCCGGGTACAGGCTCTCCAGGTCGCGGCCCACCATGCCGCGAATGATCCGTTCCTGGGTTATTTCGCCTTCGTCCAGGCGCAGCGTCTCAATGGTCTTGCCGTCACGGATGATGGTGACAGCGTCCGCGATTTTCCGGATTTCATTCAACTTGTGACTGATGATGATGCTGGTGACACCCTGGCCCTTCAGGTGGAGGATCAGGTCCAGGAGGTGGCCGGAGTCCTCGTCGTTGAGCGCGGCGGTGGGCTCGTCCAGGATCAGCAGCTTGACCTCCTTGGAGAGGGCCTTGGCGATTTCCACCAGCTGCTGCTTGCCGACGCTGATGTGCTGGACCGGGGTGACCGGGTTTTCGCTGAGGCCCACGCGCGCCAGAAGTTTGCTCGCTTCGAGGTTGGTCTTGCGCCAGTCCACCCAGCCGTTCTTGGCCTGTTCGTTGCCGAGATAGATGTTTTCGGCGATGGAGAGGTACGGGCTCAGGGCCAGCTCCTGGTGGATGATGACAATGCCGCGCTTCTCGCTGTCGGAGATGCTGGAGAAATTGCACGGCTCGTTTTCGAACAGGATGTCCCCGTCGAAGGAGTTGTGCGCATACACGCCCGACAGCACTTTCATGAGCGTGGACTTGCCGGCCCCGTTTTCTCCGCAGATGGCGTGAACTTCGCCGCGGTTCACGTCCAGGGTGACGTCCTGGAGGGCCTTCACACCGGGAAAGGTCTTGGTGATTCCTCGCATTTGAAGAATGGGTGTTTTCATCGTCAATTCCCACTGACTGGTCGAAACGGAGCCCTCATGCAGGTACAGGGGCTTTCGGTGGGGCCGGGCAGGCGACTGGACCTGCCCGGCCCCTGCGGAAGCTACTTGATGTCAGCCGCGGTGTAGTAACCGGACTCCACGAGTTCCTTCTCGTAGTTGTCCTTGGTGATGATGACGGACTTCAGCAGGAACGCCGGAACCACCTTGACCTTGTTGTCATAGGTCTTGGAGTCGTTGACTTCCGGCTCCTGGCCCTTCAGGACCGCGTCGACCATCTTCACGGCCTGGGAACCAAGCTGCCGGGTGTCCTTGAAGATCGTCGAGTACTGTTCACCGGCCACGATCGACTTGACCGAACCCTTTTCAGCATCCTGGCCCGTGACGATGGGCAGGCTTCCCTTGGCGTAGCCGCCGGTGCTGGTCAGGGCCGAAATGATGCCGATGGACAGGCCGTCGTAGGGGGACAGGACGCCGTCCAACTTGGTGCCGGAGCTGTACGCCGAGGTGAGGATGTCTTCCATGCGCTTCTGAGCGACCGGAGCCTGCCAGCGCAGGATGGCCGCCTGCTCAAAATTGGTCTGGCCGCTGGGGACCTTGAGGGTTCCCGCATCCATAAACGGCTTCAGCGTGTCCATGGCGCCGGTCCAGAAGAAGTTCGCGTTGTTGTCATCGGGGCTGCCCGCGAAGAGTTCAATGTTGAACGGGCCCTTCCCGTCCACCTTCTGGCCGCTGGCGTCAAGGAGGCCGAGCCCGGTGAGGAGCGAGGTGGCCTGCTGGACACCCACGGTGTAGTTGTCGAACGTCGTGTAATAGTCCACGTTGGGCGTTCCGTTGATCAGGCGGTCGTACGCGATGACCTTGACGTTCTGTTCCTTCGCCTTGGCGAGGACGTCAGTGAGCGTGGTGCCGTCGATGGCGGCGATGATGAGGGCCTTCGCGCCCTTGGTGAGCATGTTTTCGATCTGTGAGACCTGCGTGGGGATATCGTCGTTGGCGTACTGAAGGTCGGTCTTGTAACCCAGCTGCGTCAGGGAATCGGAGACGTTCTTGCCGTCCGCGATCCACCGTTCGGAGGTCTGCGTCGGCATCGAGATGCCCACCAGGGCGCCCGCTGTGTCGGCGCTGCCGGACGCGGTGGCGGTTCCGGCGCGGGCTCCACAGCCCGTCGCCCCCACCGTCAATGCGAGGGCGACCGCAACGGCGCCCAAGAGTTTCTTGATTCTCACGATATTCTCCTCCCGCGGACCATCTGGTCCACGAATGTCTTATGCCCGTAGGCCTATTCGCTTCTTTGCGGACAGTGCCCGCGGCCGCACATGCCGGTGAAAACCCGCGGGGAGCCTCCTGCACATGTGGCCCTTCTCCGAGCGATGCGGTGGTCCACAACGCTCCAGGGGCCGAAAAGAAGATTGTTATCGCTAACAATCCCAAAGATAACCTGAAGGCCGGATGTGAGTCAACGCACATTGTCTGATCGGCTGAGCGCGAGCCATCCGGCCGGGGTAGCCGGTCGGAAGGCAACCCGATTTTCGCCGACGAGGGGCCCCTCGCGGCGCCCGGTCCGGTACTGTCCTGGCCGCCTGGCCGGCCGGCGCATCCGGCCCTTCCATGGCATGTGCCGGGCGAAAGGATGCTCGGCACCTTGCGGGAGGGGCTTGACCGCCTGCTATGTTAGCGTTCACAATCTAGGGGACTCTTCTACCAACAAGACCGGGCACAGGGGCCTCAGCACCTCCCGGATGGAGGTTTGTATGCGATTCAACGACGACAGCAGCCGCGTCCCCCGGGGCGGGGAAAATTATGTCATTGGGGTTGACTACGGGACGCTCTCCGGGCGCGCCATCGTGGTCCGCGTGTCGGACGGCAAGGAGCTCGGGAGCGGAGTCTATGACTACCCGCATGCCGTTTTGACCGATACGCTGCCTGCCGATGCGGGGGGCGCCGGCCCGGTCAAGCTCCCGGGCGAATGGGCACTTCAGGTGCCGAACGATTACCGGGACGTGCTCCGTCACGCGGTGCCCGACGCCATCGCCGAGGCAGGGATCGACCCGGCAGACGTCGTCGGCATCGCCACCGACTTCACCGCATGCACCATGGTGCCGGTCAAAGCCGACGGCACCCCGCTGAACGAACTGCCCGGCTTCGCTGCCCGGCCGCACGCCTACGTCAAATTGTGGCGCCACCACGCCGCCCAGGGGCAGGCGGACCGGATCAATGCGCTGGCCGCTGAACTCCGCGAGACCTGGCTGCCGCGGTACGGCGGGCTGATTTCCTCCGAATGGGAATTCGCCAAGGGACTCCAGCTCCTCGAGGAGGACCCCGAGGTGTACGAGGAGATGGACCACTGGGTGGAGGCCGCGGACTGGATCGTCTGGCAGCTGTGCGGCAACTATGTCCGCAACGCCTGCACGGCGGGCTACAAGGGCATCTACCAGGACGGACGATACCCCTCCGAAGACTTCCTCGCCGCCCTGAACCCGCAGTTCAGGGACTTTGTCAGCGCCAAGCTGGAGCACTCCATCGGCCGGCTCGGCGACGCGGCCGGATACCTCACACAAGAGGCCGCCGCCTGGACCGGCCTGCCCGAAGGCATCGCGGTGGCAGTGGGCAACGTCGACGCCCACGTCACGGCCCCCGCCGCCAAGGCCGTGGAACCAGGACAGCTCGTGGCCATCATGGGCACCTCCACGTGCCACGTGATGAACGGCAGCGAGCTGCGCGAGGTCCCCGGCATGTGCGGCGTCGTCGACGGCGGTATTGTCGACGGACTTTGGGGCTACGAAGCCGGGCAGAGCGGGGTGGGGGACATCTTCGGCTGGTTCGTCAAGAACGGCGTTCCGCCCGAATACCATCAGGCCGCCGCGGCACGCGGCCTCGGCGTTCACGAGTACCTGACGGAGCTGGCATCCGCCCAGGCCATCGGCGAGCACGGACTGCTTGCCCTGGACTGGCACTCCGGAAACCGCTCGGTGCTGGTGGACCACGAGCTGTCCGGCGTCATTCTGGGCCAGACTCTCGCCACGAAGCCCGAGGACACCTACCGGGCACTCCTTGAGGCCACCGCCTTCGGTACCCGCACCATCGTGGACGCCTTCCGGGATTCCGGGGTTCCGGTGAAGGAGTTCATCGTCGCCGGCGGCCTGCTGAAGAACAAACTCCTCATGCAGATCTACGCCGACGTCACCGGACTGCAGCTCTCCACCATCGGTTCCGGCCAGGGACCGGCCCTGGGATCGGCCATTCACGCCGCCGTCGCGGCAGGGAAATACCCGGACATCCGGGCTGCGGCCGCCGCCATGGGTTCCGAGCCGGGCGCCGTCTACACGCCGATCCCGGACAATGTGGCCGCCTACGAGGAACTCTTCCAGGAGTACCGGGCCCTGCACGACTACTTCGGCAGGGGAAACAACGAGGTCATGCACAGACTGAAGCGAATCCAGCGCAAGGCCAAACAGGGGCAGGACGGATCCATCTCCGGAGCAAGCGATGCCGCCGAAAGCGTTCAGGAGGTCCCGGCATGAGCGCATTCCTGGACACCCTGGACCGCGTCCGCCGCGAGGTCTGCGACCTGCACGCCGAACTGACCCGCTACCAGCTGGTGGTCTGGACCGCCGGCAACGTCTCCGCCCGGGTCCCCGGCTATGAGCTGATGGTCATCAAGCCCTCGGGCGTCTCCTACGACGACCTGACGCCCGAGCTCATGGTGGTCACCGACCTGTACGGAACCCCGGTCAGCTCGCTCAGCGCCGACGCCGACGGCGGCCCTGCCGAGTGGAGCAATCCTGACCTGTCGCCGTCGTCGGACACTGCAGCCCACGCCTACGTGTACCGGCACATGCCGGAGGTCGGCGGCGTCGTGCACACCCACTCCACCTATGCGACGGCCTGGGCCGCGCGGGGCGAAGCCGTCCCCTGCGTGCTGACCATGATGGGCGACGAATTCGGCGGGCACATCCCCGTGGGCCCGTTCGCACTGATCGGGGACGATTCGATCGGCATCGGCATTGTTGAAACGCTCCGCTCGTCCCACTCCCCGGCTGTCCTGATGCAGAACCACGGCCCGTTCACCATCGGCAAGGACGCCCGCTCGGCGGTCAAGGCCGCGGTCATGTGCGAGGAAGTGGCCCGGACGGTCCACATTGCCCGGCAGCTGGGCGAACCGCTGCCCATTGACCCGGCCAAAATCGAGTCGCTCTACGACCGCTACCAGAACGTCTACGGCCGCTAGGCCCCCGAAAAACTTTTCCAAGGAGAACCACATGACAAAGGCCAACAACACCTCCCTCGAGCAGTACGAGGTCTGGTTCCTCACGGGAAGCCAGCACCTCTACGGCGAAGAAGTCCTCAAGCAGGTTGCCGCGCAGTCACAGGAGATCGCCGCCGCCCTGAACGAGTCCTCGGATGTCCCGGTCAGGGTCGTCTGGAAACCGGTGCTGACCGATTCGGACGCCATCCGCCGCACCGCGCTGGAGGCGAATTCGGACGACGCCGTGATCGGTGTGACCGCCTGGATGCACACGTTCTCACCGGCCAAAATGTGGATCCAGGGCCTGGACCTGCTCCGGAAGCCGCTCCTGCACCTGCACACCCAGGCCAACGTCGAACTGCCCTGGGAGGACATCGACTTCGACTTCATGAACCTCAACCAGGCCGCGCACGGCGACCGCGAATTCGGTTACATCCAGTCCCGCCTCGGCATCCCGCGCAAAACCGTGGTGGGGCACGTGTCCAACCCCGAGGTCTCCCGCCAGATCGGCGTGTGGCAGCGCGCCTCCGCGGGCTGGGCCGCCGTCCGCACGCTGAAACTGACCCGTTTCGGGGACAACATGCGCAACGTGGCCGTCACCGAAGGCGACAAGACCGAAGCCGAACTGCGCTTCGGCGTCTCGGTGAACACCTGGTCGGTCAACGAGCTCGCCGACGCCGTCCACGGTGCCGCGGAGACCGACGTCGACGCCCTGGTTGCGGAGTACGAGCGCCTTTACGAGGTGGTTCCGGAACTGAAGGCCGGCGGGCACCGGCACGAAGCCCTGCGCTACAGCGCCCGGATTGAACTTGGCCTGCGGAGCTTCCTCGAGGCCAACGGCTCCGCCGCGTTCACCACCTCCTTCGAGGACCTCGGCGCGCTGCGGCAGCTGCCCGGCATGGCCGTCCAGCGGCTGATGGCCGACGGCTACGGCTTCGGCGCGGAGGGCGACTGGAAAACCGCGATCCTGGTCCGCGCCGCGAAAGTCATGGGCGCCGGCCTGCCCGGCGGGGCCTCGCTCATGGAGGACTACACCTACCACCTGGCACCCGGTCAGGAAAAGATCCTCGGCGCGCACATGCTGGAGGTCTGCCCGTCCCTGACCGCCACCAAGCCCCGCGTGGAAATCCACCCGCTGGGCATCGGCGGCAAGGAAGACCCGGTCCGCATGGTCTTCGACACCGACGCCGGCCCCGGCGTCGTCGTCGCGCTGTCCGACATGCGCGACCGCTTCCGCCTCGTGGCGAACGCCGTCGACGTCGTGGACCTCGATGCGCCCCTGCCCAACCTGCCGGTGGCCCGCGCCCTCTGGTCACCCAAACCGGACTTCGCCACCTCGGCAGCCGCGTGGCTGACCGCCGGGGCCGCCCACCACACGGTGCTCACCACCGCCGTGGGCATGGATGTCTTCGAGGACTTCGCGGAGATCGCCCGCACAGAGCTGCTGGCGATCGACGACGGCACCACCCTCAAGCAGTTCAAGAAGGAACTGAACTGGAACGCCGCTTACTACAAACTGGCCGGCGGACTGTGACCGAATACGAACTGCGGGCAGGGGAGTACAGCGCGGTCATCACGACGCGGGCCGCGGCTCTCCGCAGGCTCCGCCACGGGGAACGGGACCTCGTGGTCCCGTTCCCCGCGGGCGGCCCCATCCCGGACTACCGCGGCATCATCGCAGCGCCCTGGCCCAACCGCATCGCTGACGGCAGGTACACCTTCCAGGGCGTCGAATACCAGTTGCCGGTCAATGAACCTGAGCGCGAGTGTGCCCTCCACGGCCTGGCATTTCCCGTTGACTGGGCGCTGGAATCCCGGGACGAATCGTTTGTGCGTCTCTCCTGCACCTTGGGGCCGGTTCCCGGCTATCCGTTTAGCCTGCGGCTCACAGCCAGCCATGCGCTGTCCGCCGACGGATTGCAGAGCCGGATCACAGCGATCAATACCGGTAAAGACACCGCGCCGTACGGGGTCTGCCCTCATCCCTACCTCCTGGCCGGGCCGGCGCCCCTGGACGAGTGGACGCTCCAGATCCCGGCGGATACCTTCCTCGAGGTGACGCCGGACCGCCTGCTGCCCCTTGCTACCCGGAGCGTGGCGGGGCACGAATTCGATTTCCGCGCGCCGCGCCGCATCGGCGCAACTGAGATCGACCACGCCTTCACCGGTATAGCGTTCGGGGACGGCGGTGCGGACGGTGACGGTGGCGCCGCACGCCTGGTCGTCAGGGACCCGGGGGGAACGGGGGTTGGCATGGCTTGGGACGCGTCCAGCCCGTGGCTTCAGGTGCATACCGCCGACAAGCAGCCGCCGGTGCCGAACAGGCTGGGCCTTGCGGTGGAACCGATGACGTGCCCGCCGGATGCGTTCAACAGCGGCCAGAACCTGGTGCAGCTGGAACCGGGCAAGACACATGAAGCGTCATGGACCATCTTCGCCGCGTGAGCGGCAGGCAGGGCGCCGGTGGCGGGTGCTAGCGTTGATGTTAGCGTTCACGCTCTTCTTGGCTGGCACGTGTTCGCTGGCACGTGTTGGCTGGCGGTTGCCCCGTGGCACTATCAGAATTCTTTGAAGGAGAGGGATGTCAACAGAGTCAGAGACCGGACGTCCTCCCGTGATGGAGGACGTGGCCCGGGTGGCCGGCGTTTCACACCAGACGGTTTCGCGGGTCCTAAACTCGCATCCCAACGTCAGCCCGCGGACGCGGGAACTCGTCGAAAAGGCGATCGCGGAATTAGGCTACCGCCGCAACACCGCGGCCCGCAGCCTGGTGACCCGGCGGTCCCAGACAATCGGCGTCCTGGGCAGCGACATGTCCCATTACGGTCCCTCCCATACGCTGCTCGGAGTCCAGCAGGCGGCCCGTGATCAAGGCTATTTCGTGAGTATGGCCAACCTGAGCGAAGTCACGCCGGCTGCGATCAAGGACGCCCTCGAGTACTTCATGCTGCAGTCGGTGGACGGCATCGTGGTCATTGTGCCGCACGAGACCATGTTCGAAGCGCTGCGCACCATCAATATTTCCGTCCCGCTGGTCGCCGTCGGCTTCGGTGTTGATGAGCAGTTGAGCGTCGCCGCGGTAAACCAGCGGATGGGTGCCCGCCTGGCCGTGCAGCATCTGGTGGACCTGGGGCATACGGCTATTGCGCATATTTCCGGGCCGCCCGATTGGATTGACGCCGCTGCCCGGATCGACGGGTGGCGCCTAACTCTCGCCCAGGCGGGGCTGCAGGACTCAGTGCTGATCCGAGGTGACTGGAGCGCCGAAAGCGGCTACCGCGCCGGACTTGAACTTGCGGCCGCAGGCAATGTCACCGCGGTGTTTGTGGCCAATGACCAAATGGCCCTGGGCGCCCTGCGGGCCTTTAGCGAAGCCGGAATGCGCGTGCCGGAGGACATCAGTGTGGTGGGTTACGACGACCAGCCCGAAGCCGCCTACCTGATCCCGCCCCTGACCACCGTCAATCAGGGTTTCAAGGAACTCGGCGCCCGGTGTATCCAGATGCTCCTCTTCGAGATGGCCAACGGCCACACCGGCGCGGCCTCAGTCGTGAACCCGAAGCTTGTCATCCGGTCCACAACGTCCGCGCCGCCGCGCGGTAACGCCGCCCTCGGTAACTAGGCCCGTCGTCGCCCTGGGGCGAGGCCGGTGCCCGGCGGCCGGGCGCCGGGCGCCCCCTATTTGTCAGCATGCTTACAATTAGTGGACTCGACATTTAGGAGACTGAATCCGATGAGCACCTACCACCCCGAGAATGACCCGGCCAATCCGGACCGTGAGCGCGTCGCGTCCCGGCGGAACGACGAGAAATCCGAAACAAGCCCCGAAACGCCGCGTGAATCTGCGGCGTCGGCCAACCCCGATCCGCTGGAGGGCAACATCACCGGCCTGGAGCCCGGCGGCGGCGTCCCGCCCGGCGAGACGCCTCCGGCGGAGGATCAGATGAGCGGCGACCAGGGCCACGAGGAGTAGCCGCACGGCAGACCCGGCCGTATCGCGCGCGCAACGGCCAGACGCACTTCAGGTGTCGTCGCTGACCGTCTGAGGGGCGGCGATCGAGCCGCGGCGGATCAGTCGGGCGGTGAATTCGGGTGCGGTCGCGGGGGGCTTGCGGCCTTCGATCTGCCGAATCAGGGCCGACGCAGCCGCTACACCCATGTCATACACTGGCTGTGCGATGACCGTGAGCGGGGGAGTGGTCAGGCGTGTCCAGGCGAAGTCGTCATACATGAGGAACGAGACATCGTCCGGGATCGAAAGGCCGAGCTCCTGGATGGCCTCAACGACGCTAAGGCCGATCAGCCCGTCGGAGGCGATAATCGCCGTCGCCGGGCCCGGGCGCTGCACCAGCTCGCGGGTGATTTTCTTGATCGACTCGTCGTCGCCGGCGTTGAGGCGGATCAGATCCTCCGGCAGGCGCAGCCCGGCCTCGTCGAACGCGCGCTTCATGCCGTCGCGCCGGTCGGAAATCTGGGAGGAGTCCAGCTGCATGCCATTCCGATACTGCCCATCCGTCTTGAGGGTGGAGACGAAGGCGATTCTGCGGTGGCCGGAGTTGATCAGATAGGTCGTGGACTCGTAGGAAATGTCCTCCATGTCGACGGCCACCGTGTCGACGTCGAGCCCGGGCGCCTTGCGGTCCAGAAGCACCAGCGGACGGCCGGATTCGTGAACGCGCCGTAAGTGTTGCGTTTCCACTGACGACGCCGGTGCCACAATCAGGCCGTCCACGCGCTTGTCCAGGAGCACGCTGACGGCGTCGATTTCCGCCGCCGGATCCTCATCGGTATTGATCAGGATGACGTTGAAGCCACTCCTCTTGGCGGTGTCCGTAATGCCCCGCATGGCAAGGCCGAAATGGGGGTTTTCGATGTCACCCACCACAACCCCGATGGTGTGCGATTTCCCCGTGTTCATGCTGCGGGCGAGTTCGTTGGGACGGTAATCCAGCTCTTCGGCGGCGGCCAGCACGCGCTCACGTACATCATCGCTCACCGCGCCGTAGTTGCCCAAGGCGCGGGCGGCCTGAGCCTTGGACACCTGGGCGGCTCGTGCGACGTCGGCGACAGTGATATCGCGGCGCCGGGAAGCATCACTATTCATTACGGCCTTCCTTAGTGGACCCCTTGACGCCCCATGTGGCTTCGATTACATTTCTAGCAATCGATGTGAGTCCGGTCTCAATCCTAGGGACTGAGACCGGACTCAGCAAGGCTCGCATCGACAGCCCCGCTACCGGGGCTCCCGACCCGCCTAGCTCGCCCCTCACTCCCACGATTGGAAAAAGCTGTGAACACAGGAAAGAAATTGCGCCCGGGGGCGCTCGTCGCCGCCGCTGTTGCCGCGGTCCTGGCATTGTCCGGCTGCGGAGGATCAACTTCCTCCTCGTCCGCGCCGGCGGACAACCCGTACGGCCTCATTGAGCCCGGCACCATTCGCGTGGCCAGCCTGGGCGACTCAAAGCCGTACACCTTCGCCGATGCCCAGGGTAACTTCACCGGCTTCGACGTCGAACTCTTCAAGGACGTCGCTCACCGCGCCGGAGTGGACAAAGTCGTCTTCACCGGTCAGGACTTCTCCGGTCTGCTCTCAGCCGTCTCTAACGGCCAGTTCGACGCCGGCGTTGCGGCGATCGGCATCACCGACAAGCGCAAGCAAACCGTCGACTTCTCCGATGGCTACCTGGCCGGTTACCTCACCGTCATCACGACGAAGACCTCAGGCATCACCAGCGCCGACGGGCTTGCCGGAAAGCGCCTTGGAGTCGTGCAGGGCACGCTGCAGGAGGCCTATGCCGTCAAGAACTTCACATCCGCGAGCCTGGTGCGCTTCCCGGATAACAACACCGCGATCTCCGCAGTCAACAGCGGATCCGTCGATGCCCACTTCCTGGACTACGAGGCCGCAAAGGCCTACCAGGATCAATACGGATTGGTCAGCGCCGCGGACATCCCGTCCTTCGACGCTCCCGCCGGCTTCGCCGTAGCCAAGGACAAGACCGCATTCAAGGAGGCCCTCAACAAGGGCCTGGCAGCAGCTATGGAGGACGGCACGTGGAAGAAGCTCTACGAGAAGTGGTTCCCGGGCTCCCCGATGCCTGAGCAGTACCTGCCCAAGGCCGAACAGACAGCAAGCCCTGCGCCCAGCCCGACCGCCAGCAAGTAAACGTCCCCACACGCACCGCAAGCACGCACATACGGCGCCTACCAGCTGCCACACCTGACAGGGCGGGCCGCACTCGGCGGCCCGCCCGGGATCCACAAGCAACCTACGTCTGAGAGCAACCATGGACTGGTTAAGCACCATCACCCGCACTTTCTTCGACTTCGCCGCGATGGCCGAGGTCATGCCCCAGCTTCTGGGAGTCGGTCTTCTAAATACCCTCATCATTTCCATTGCAGCAACGATTATCGGCGTTGCCCTCGGCATGATCGTCGCGGTGATGGGGATCTCCCCCTCCAGATGGCTGCGGGTCCCGGCCCGGATCTACACGGACCTCTTCCGCGGACTTCCCGCTATCCTGACCATCCTGCTGATCGGCCAGGGTTTCGCCCGCTTCAGCCAGTCGATCTTTGGCCCCTCGCCCTACCCACTGGGAATCATCGCGCTAAGCCTGATTGCCAGCGCCTACATCGGTGAAATATTCCGCGCTGGCATCCAGAGCGTGGACAAGGGCCAGGGCGAGGCGTGCCGCGCGCTGGGCATGAGCTACGCCAAATCCATGGCCCTCGTGGTAGTTCCGCAAGGCGTCCGCCGGGTCCTGCCCGCACTGGTGAACCAGTTCATCGCGATCGTCAAGGACTCCTCGCTGGTCTATTTCCTGGGCCTGCTGGTCAGCGAACGGGAACTCTTCCGGGTAGGTCAAGACGCCGCCGTCCTCTCCGGCAACCTCTCACCCCTGGTCATGGCCGGCATCTTCTACCTGATCATCACGGTGCCCCTGACCCACCTGGTCAACTACTTCGACAACCGCTTCCGCACCGGCAGGCGCCGCCCCGCAGCCCCCAGCAGCGGCCTGAAGGAAGTCAAAGAACTCGACGCGGCCTCGCCACTGACCACCGGGAGCAACACATGAACCTCGCAAGCACCAACACCAACACCAGCACCAGGGTTTCTTCTACCGCCCCGGACATCGAGACCTTCCACGGCTCCAGTCTGGAGCTGAAAAACCTGACCATGGCCTACGGCGACATTGACGTGCTCCGCAACGTCAGCCTCAGCGTCGCTCCGGGCACCACCACCTGCATCATCGGGCCCTCCGGCTCGGGCAAGTCCACTCTCCTTCGCGGCGTCAACCGGCTGCACGAGCCCAAGAGCGGCGACGTCATCCTTGCCGGCGAGAGCGCGCTGCAGGTCAAACCAGACGTCCTGCGGGCCCGCATCGGCATGGTCTTCCAGCACTTCAACCTCTTTCCGGACCACACCGCCCTCGAGAACGTGGCCCTGGCCCTCTGGAGCGTCAAGGGGATGCCCAAGGCCGAGGCCAGGGAACGCGCCGCCCGCCGCCTCGCCGAAGTTGGCCTCGCCGAGCGCGCTGACCACCGGCCCCGGGACCTCTCCGGCGGACAGCAGCAGCGCGTCGCCATTGCCCGCGCGCTGGCCATGGAACCGGAGGTCATGCTCTTTGACGAGGCCACGAGCGCCTTGGATCCGGAGCTGGTCAAGGGCGTGCTGAACCTCATGGCCGGCCTGGGCCGTCGCGGCATGACCATGCTGGTGGTCACGCACGAGATGGGCTTCGCCCGCAAAGTCGCCGACCAGGTGGTCTTCATGGATGAAGGCGAAGTTGTTGAATCCGGCACGCCCGCCGACCTCTTCGACAACCCCCAGAGCGAACGCCTTCAGCGCTTTCTCTCGGAAGTGCTCTGATGATTCACGATGCAGCGGCACCCATCCGCACCGCCGTCGTCGGATTCGGCATCTCGGGCAGGGTCTTCCACACGCCACTGATCGCGGCTGATCCTGCCTATTCGCTCGACGTGATCGTCACGGCGGATCCGGACCGCGCCGCAGAGGCCGTACGGCTCTACCCGCTCGCCCGGATCGTCCCGACGCCGGAGGCGATGTTCGCCCTGGCCGGCGACCTTGATCTCGTGGTCCTCGGCACGCCCCCGCTGACCCACTTCGACCTCGCCGCGATGGCTATCGCCCATGGCCTGAACGTGGTGGTGGACAAGCCGTTCGTCACGACGTCGGCCCACGGCAGGGAGCTCATGTCCAGGGCGTCCGACGCCGGCGTGCAGCTTACGGTATTTCAGAACCGCCGGTGGGATTCCGACTTCCTGACGCTCCAAGGGCTCCTCGCGGAGGGCGCGCTCGGTGAAGTCCGCAGCTTCGAATCCCGCTTTGAATGGTGGCGGCCGGAGGGCTTCGGGAACTGGCGGGACACCGCGGCGGTGTCCGAGGGCGGCGGCATCCTCAACGATCTCGGTGCCCATCTGATCGACCAGGCCGTCCAGCTGTTCGGCCCTGTCGCGGAAAGCTACGGTGAGACTGCCAACCATGGACTGGACTCGGATGGAGCCGACACGGAGGCCTTCGTGTCTCTGCTCCATGAATCGGGGGTCCGGTCGCGGCTGTGGATGAATGGCATGGCAGCCCAGGTTGGCCCGCGCTTCCACGTCCTGGGTTCCGAGGCGGGCTACAGGAAGTGGGGCCTGGACGGCCAGGAGC
>JBKPJW010000464.1:0-12595 GCA_046730875.1 Actinomycetota bacterium
ATACGAAGGCGGAAGCCGTGCTTCTTGGCTCGACGGCGGTTATTCGGCTGAAAAGTCCGCTTGCTCACGTTAGTTACTCCAGTGGATCAAAGGTGCGCCCACCCGATCAAGGGGAAGAACTGGCCGACGCTAAGTTTTGTATGTGCCGCTTTCCTCAAGACTCGCACGACGCGGAACGTCGGGCGAGATTCAGATGAGGCGAAAAGCGTACACATGGGACTTCACAACGTTAGGGCTTGCCGACCTCCCGAGTCAAACCGGCGGGGGTCCGACCGGCTTTCCCCAGCTGTGGCTAACCCGCCCGCCAGCCTGTGGATGACGCCGCTCACAGGCCCCTATTCAGAACCACAACGGTGTAATTATCCACAGGACTTATCCCAGCTATCTTCTGGCGTTTTCATCCCCTACAGTGTCTCAGTAACCCCTTATCCACGGACTGTGCATAACCCTGTGGATTGAGCCGGGCCGGTGTACCGCTCCGGGCCGAGTGGATGCACGTAATGCAGGCCAGCAAGTTTGAGGAACTGATTGATGACAGTAGACGAAGCCAACCAAGCCAACACTGTCGGAAGTTCCTGGCGGCGGGTTGTGAGCCTGCTGGAGAACGACCACCGTGTGTCCCCCCGGCAGCGCGGCTTCGTCATCCTGGCCCAGGCACAGGGCCTGATCGGTTCCACCCTCCTGGTGGCGGTCCCCAACGAGCTCACCCGTGAGGTGCTGCAGACCCAGGTCAAGGAAGCCCTCGATGACGCACTTCGCAGCGTCTTCTCGGACGAGATTCGCTGCGCGATCGACGTCGACACCGATCTGGTGCCGCTACACACGGAACCGGAGCCCGCCGTCGAGCTTTCCCTGGCCGTCGACCCGACCGTGGAGTTGAAGCCGCAGCCGATGCTGCCAAGCACCTCCCACGAGTTCGGCCGCCTCAACCCGAAGTACGTCTTCGACACTTTCGTGATCGGATCCTCCAACCGGTTCGCCCACGCGGCGGCGGTGGCGGTGGCCGAGGCGCCGGCGAAGGCCTACAACCCGCTGTTCATCTACGGCGACTCCGGACTCGGCAAGACCCACCTGCTCCACGCGATCGGCCACTATGCGCGCCGGCTCTACAGCGGGATCCGGGTCCGCTACGTCAACTCCGAGGAATTCACCAACGACTTCATCAACTCCATCCGCGACGATGAAGGCACCAGCTTCAAGACCACGTACCGCAACGTGGACGTGCTGCTGATCGACGACATCCAGTTCCTGGCCGGCAAGGACAGGACGCTGGAGGAGTTCTTCCACACGTTTAACGCCCTGCACAACAACAACAAGCAGGTGGTCATCACCTCCGACCAGCCGCCCAAGCTGCTCGCCGGCTTCGAAGACCGGATGAAGTCGCGCTTCGAGTGGGGCCTGCTGACCGACATCCAGCCGCCCGAACTGGAGACCCGCATCGCGATCCTGCGGAAGAAGGCGCTCAGCGAAGGCCTCTCCGCCCCGGATGATGCCCTCGAATACATCGCCTCGAAGATTTCCAGCAACATCCGCGAGCTTGAAGGCGCGCTCATCCGCGTCACCGCGTTCGCCAGCCTGAACCGGCAGCCGGTGGATGTGGCCCTGGCCGAGATGGTACTCAAGGACCTCATCACCGACGACGGTGCCCAGGAAATCACGTCCGCCCAGATCCTCACGCAGACGGCCGACTACTTCAAGCTCAGCATGGAAGAGCTCTGCAGCAAGTCGCGCACGCGCACGCTGGTGACCGCACGCCAGATCGCAATGTACCTGTGCCGGGAGCTGACGGACATGTCCCTGCCCAAGATCGGACAGGAGCTGGGCGGCCGGGACCACACCACCGTGATCCACGCGGACCGCAAGATCCGCGAACTGATGGCCGAGCGCCGGGTCATCTACAACCAGGTGACCGAGCTGACCAACCGGATCAAGCAGCAGCAGCGCAATTCCTGAGACGTCGTCCGGCGCGCTCTATACCTTATTAACAGGCACCTGTGGACAACCCTGTGGATAGTTAAGGGGACAACCGCCGTTAATGGGCTTAAAACCCTTAAGGCGCCTGTGGATCGACGGACGGGCCGAAAAACTTGTCCCCATCCACACCCTGTTTAAAACCCGGCCCGCCCACAATCCATGAACAGGGCTTAACCCCGGATTCGCGGCGCGAGAGCGAGTTATCCACAGTTTCCACAGCAGTTATTAACACTACTAATCCCAAGAAAATGAAATTCCCTCAAATAACAATCTCGTTCCCGCCTCCCTGCAGCGCCCAGGCCCGTTCCGGACCGGGACAGGAGACCGGCCCCGCGAACAACACTCGTGTAACCCGGGGATGGGAGAATCGCTCACCTTGGGGCTAAGCTGTCTGCAGTGCGTCCGTCCCGGACATCTTTTGTGGTTCCCTACCGGGCCATGAGGCCCGGGGAGGACGGGCGATCCCCTTGTTGACGGAGTTCGGCACCCTGCCACCTGCGGAAACTTGACCAGTCTTAGCGATTTTCAGCACTGACAGCAGCAATGAAAGGCGGCACCCTTCCGTGAAGTTCAGAGTCGAACGGGACGTCCTGGCAGAAGCCGTGACATGGACCGCCCGGTCGTTGTCTCCGCGGCCGCCCGTTCCCGTACTGTCAGGTCTGCTCCTCAAGGCTGAAGCCGGCACCGTTAGCCTTTCGAGCTTTGATTACGAGACCTCAGCACGGCTCGAAATCCCTGCTGACATCGCCATCGAGGGCACCATCTTGGTATCCGGACGCCTGCTCGCGGACATCTGCCGAAGCCTGCCGTCAGCCCCCGTCGACGTCGAAACCGACGGCAACAAGGTGACCCTTACGTGCCGCCGCAGCAGCTTCCACCTGGCCACGATGCCCGAGGCCGAATACCCGCCGCTGCCGGCCCTGCCCACCCTCAGCGGCACCGTCCCCGGCGATTCGTTTGCCCAGGCGGTATCCCAGGTGATTATCGCGGCCAGCAAGGACGACACCCTGCCGATCCTCACCGGGGTTCGCATGGAAATCGAGGACGACCTCATCACCCTCCTGGCCACGGACCGCTACCGTCTGGCCATGCGCGAAGTGCCCTGGAAGCCCGTAAATCCTGGGATCTCCACGAGTGCCCTGGTCAAGGCCAAGACACTCAACGAAGTGGCCAAAACGCTGGGCAGCAGCGGCGACATCAATATCGCCCTCGCCGACGACGACAGCCGGCTGATCGGTTTCGAGAGCGGCGGCAGGACCACCACCTCCCTCCTGGTGGACGGGGATTACCCCAAGATCCGTTCGCTCTTCCCGGAGTCGACCCCCATCCACGCCACCGTGCAGACCCAGGAGCTGGTTGAGGCCGTGCGCCGCGTCTCGCTCGTGGCCGAGCGGAACACGCCGGTCCGGCTCGCCTTCACCCAGGGCCAGTTGCATCTGGACGCCGGCACCGGCGAGGACGCCCAGGCCTCCGAAGAGCTCGAGGCCCAGCTGTCCGGCGAGGACATCACAGTCGCCTTCAACCCGCACTACCTGATCGAGGGCCTGAGCGTCATCGAAACCAAGTTTGTGCGCTTCTCCTTCACCACCGCGCCCAAACCGGCCATGATCACGGCCCAGCAGGACGCCGAGGGCGAGGACCAGGGCGACTACCGTTACCTCGTCATGCCCGTCAGGCTGCCCAACTAGGTCACTCGCTGCTGTTCCGGGCTCCGGAACAGACGATCCCCGGGTCCTTACGGGGTCGATCCCCGCCGAAGGTCCCCACCGAAGCCCCAGCGCAGAAAAGAGTTCATCCCGTGCACATCGGACTAATCGGCCTTGGAAAAATGGGCTTCAACATGCGCGAACGGCTGCGCAACGGCGGAGTTGAGGTCACCGGTTTTGACCGCAACCCGGACATCACCGACGTCGCCAGCGTGGACGAACTCATCGCCGCAGTTCCCGCTCCGCGCCTCATCTGGGTCATGGTCCCCTCGGGGGACATTACCGACGCCGTCATTACCGAACTCGGCACCAAGCTCGACGCCGGCGACCTCGTGATCGACGGCGGCAACTCCCGGTTCACCGAAGACCAAAAGCACGGGGCAGCGCTGGCCGAAAAGGGAATCCACTTCGCCGACTGCGGCGTTTCCGGTGGAGTCTGGGGACTGACGAACGGTTACGGACTGATGGCCGGCGGCGATGCCGCGGACATCGAACGGGCCCTTCCCGTCTTCGACGCGCTCCGTCCTGCGGGCGAACGCGCCGACAGCTTCGTGCACGTGGGCGGTATCGGCGCCGGGCACTACGCCAAGATGGTCCACAACGGGATCGAATACGGCCTGATGCAGGCCTACGCCGAAGGGTATGAACTCCTGGCCGCCAAGGAGATCGTCGCCGATCTGCCCGGAACCTTCCGAGCCTGGCAAAAGGGCACCGTCGTCCGCTCCTGGCTCCTGGATCTCATGGTCAAGGCCCTCGACGAGGACCCCGGGCTGGAATCGATCTCCGACTACGTTGAGGATTCGGGCGAAGGCCGCTGGACCGTCGAGGAAGCGATCGCCAACGCCGTGCCCGCACCGGCCATCACGGCTGCCCTGTTCGCCAGGTTCTCCTCCCGCGAGGACAACTCGCCGGCCATGAAAATGGTGTCCGCGCTGCGTCACCAGTTCGGCGGCCACGCGACCCGTCCGGCCAAGTAAGCCTGCCCGGCCAATAGTCTGCCCTGCGAAGTCCTGACTCCCGCGTGTACCTAGAAAAACTCTCCCTCACCGATTTCCGCAGCTACGCCCAGGTCGATCTCAGCCTTGAGCCGGGAGTCACCGTCCTGGTGGGCTCCAACGGCATCGGCAAGACCAATCTGATGGAAGCGATCGGTTACCTGGCCACGCTGAATTCGCACCGGGTCAGTACGGACGCGCCGCTGCTGCGCTTTGGCGCCGAGCGGGCAATGATCCGGGCCAAGCTGGTCCGCGGCGAGCAGGCGACTGTCCTGGAGCTGGAAATCAACGCGGCGCGGGCCAATCGCGGACGGATCAACCGCAGCAATCCGGTCCGTGCCCGGGACCTGCTCGGCATTTGCCAGACCGTGCTCTTCGCGCCGGAAGATTTGGCGCTGGTCAAGGGCGATCCGTCCCACCGCCGCCGCTTCCTGGACGAACTGCTGGTGAGCCTCATGCCGCGCCACGCCGCGACCAGGAGCGACTACGACCGGGTCCTGAAGCAGCGCAATGCACTGCTCAAGTCGTCGCGGACCGGAAAATTCACCGCCGGCCATGAGGCAACGCTGGATGTCTGGGACCAGCACATGGCCCGGGCCGGCGCCGAACTGCTGCATGCCCGGCTTGAGCTGGTGGACCGCCTGCAACCGCACCTCCAAAAAGCGTATGCGCAGCTCACTGATGGCTCCAAGGACGCTGCCGCGGTGTACCGTTCCTCGCTGCAGGACATCCTGGACGACGACGGCGCCGCATCCCCACCGGCCGCCATGAGCGCCGATGCCGGACCGGCCGCATCGCCGCCGGATGACCTGCGCCTGCTCACCGTCGACCAGCTCGCGGAGCGCTACATCCAGGCCTTTGCCGCGGCCCGCCGCAAGGAACTCGAGCGGGGGATTTCGCTGGTCGGACCGCACCGCGACGAGCTCGAGCTCGTGCTTGGAGAGGCACCGGCGAAGGGCTACGCTTCGCACGGCGAAACCTGGTCCATGTGCCTGTCCCTGCGCCTGGCCTCCTACTACGTCATGCTCGACGACGCCCGCACCGGCGGATCGCCGCCGATCCTGATTCTGGACGACGTTTTTGCCGAGCTTGACGTCCAGCGGCGGCGTAAACTTGCCGCAATAGTATCGGGCGCCGAGCAGGTGCTGGTCACCGCCGCCGTCGAGGCCGATATCCCCGCGGAACTGACCGGACGGCGGGTGAAGGTCATCCCGGGAGGAATCGATGAGCAGGACAATCGATGAATAAGGATACCGATGGCGGCCTGCAACCGGGCCGCGACCCCGACGACATCGACGCGGCCCAGGCCGCCCTGAACAGGATGCGCGACGCCGCTGCGGCCCGGGGCGAAATCCGGCGTGCCGCCCCCCGCTCCGGCACCAGCCCAAAGAAGCCCGCTCCCGGCGCGCGGGGAACCCGGGGGTTCTCCCAATTCCATGGCACGGGCAGGGATCCGCTGGGGCTCGGGAAGGTCGTGGGACGACTCGTGGCTGAACGCGGCTGGAGTTCGCCGGTGGCCGTCGGCTCCGTGATGGCGCAATGGTCCGTTCTGGTGGGCCCGGAAATCTCGGCCCACTGCACGCCGGAGAGTTTTACGGACACCACCTTGCACGTTCGGACCGATTCCACGGCCTGGGCAACGCAGCTGCGGCTGCTGAGCAGCAGCCTGCTGGAAAAATTCCGGACCGAGCTCGGCGACGGCGTCGTGACCAGCATTCAAGTGCTGGGACCTGCTGCCCCGAGCTGGCGCAAGGGCCTCCGGACGGTCAACGGCCGCGGCCCTCGAGATACCTACGGTTAGGCTCCGGGCAGCTGCTGTGCGCACTGGATGTGAAACAGTCCTTGCAAAATTGCTTGAAAAATCCGCAAACGGCGTGTAGGGCGCTCGAACGGCCCGGAGTCGTATAGGCACCCTAGGGCTGGACCCCGAAAGCCTTGCAGGGGGAGCCAGCGGCCTCTCAGCGGCACATTGCCGTCCGTTTGGCGGCCCGGAATGCGGGGTTGGACCCTATAACACGATAGAATCGATGTAGATAACTGGGCGCCGGTGAAACGTTGACTGAGTCCGTTTCCGACGCAATTTTTGTGTCCGGCGGACGGATCCCAAGTCAGCGGAGCATCCGGCGCCGCCAGTGACGTGCCTGTTGGCAGGAGCCCTTTCCACGGAAGAGGCAAGGGCCCGCCTTCAACGAACATAGAGGAGTCGAAAGCGCCTGTGGCTAACGACAATGCAGAGATTGCGGCAGTGGAAGACCTAGCGGAAGCGGTTGTGGCCGACACGGCAGCGGCGTCGTCCGGGACCGCGACAACGCGCGAATACGGCGCCAGCGACATTACCGTCCTTGAGGGCCTGGAGGCGGTCCGGAAACGTCCCGGCATGTACATCGGTTCCACCGGCCCCCGCGGCCTGCACCACCTCGTTTACGAAGTGGTGGACAACTCGGTCGATGAGGCCCTGGCTGGCTACTGCACGCACATCGAAATCGTGCTGCAGGCCGACGGCGGCGTCAAAGTTGTGGACGACGGCCGCGGTATCCCGGTCGACATGCACCCCACGGAGCACAAACCCACGGTGGAAGTCGTCATGACCATCCTGCACGCCGGCGGCAAGTTCGGCGGCGGCGGGTACGCCGTCTCCGGCGGCCTGCACGGCGTCGGCATCTCGGTGGTCAACGCACTCTCCAGCCGGGTGGACACCGAGGTCCGCCGCCAGGGGCACGTCTGGCGGATGTCCTTCGCCGACGGCGGCAAGCCGCAAGGCGGCCTGGTCAAGGGTGAGGAAACCACCGTGACCGGCACCACGCAGACCTTCTATCCCGATGCCAGCATCTTCGAGAGCACCGATTTCGATTTCGAAACTCTGCGGGCCCGCTTCCAGCAGATGGCCTTCCTTAACAAGGGCCTCCGCATCACGTTGACTGATGAGCGCCGCGCTCCAGCGGAGCCGTCCGAGGACGACGACCTGGACCTGGACACTGTCCCCACCGAAGGCGAAATCCCGGCGGAATTCCACACCGTGGTCTACCAGTACGACAACGGCCTGCTGGACTACGTCAAGCACCTGAACTCCGGCAAGAAGGTTGATGTGGTCCACGAGGACGTCATCGCCTTCGAGACCGAGGACACGGAACGGCACATTGCCCTGGAAATGGCGATGCAGTGGACCAACGCGTACTCGGAGAGCGTCCACACCTATGCGAACACGATCAACACCCACGAGGGCGGTACCCACGAAGAAGGCTTCCGCGCCGCGATGACCTCCCTGATCAACCGCTATGCCCGCGAGAAGAACATCATCAAGGAAAAGGATGACAACCTTACCGGTGACGACATCCGCGAGGGCCTGACGGCAGTCATTTCCGTGAAGCTTGCCGAGCCGCAGTTCGAGGGCCAGACGAAGACCAAGCTCGGCAACTCCGAGGTCAAGGGCTTTGTCCAGCGCGTTGTCACCGACGGCCTGGGCGACTGGCTGGAGCGCAATCCGGGACCGGCCCGGGACGTCATCCGCAAGGCCATCTCGGCCGCGCAGGCGCGCATGGCCGCCCGAAAGGCCCGGGACAACGCCCGCCGCAAGAGCCCGCTGGAATCCTTCGGCATGCCCGGCAAGCTGTCCGACTGCTCCTCGAAGAACCCGGAGAGGTGCGAGGTCTACATCGTGGAGGGCGACTCGGCCGGCGGCTCCGCCAAGCGCGGCCGCAACCCGGAGACCCAGGCCATCCTGCCGCTCCGCGGCAAGATCCTCAACGTCGAGCGGGCCCGCCTGGACAAGGCGCTCGGCAATGCCGAGGTCCAGTCGATGATCACAGCCTTCGGCACCGGCATTGGTGAAGACTTCGATCTCGCAAAGCTGCGGTACCACAAGATTGTGCTGATGGCCGATGCCGACGTTGACGGCCAGCACATCACGACGCTACTGATGACCCTGCTCTTCCGCTACATGCGCCCGCTGATCGAAAACGGCTACGTCTACCTCGCGCAGCCGCCGCTGTATCGGATCAAATGGTCCAACGCCCCGCACGATTACGTCTACAGCGACCGCGAACGCGACGCGAAGCTGGTCTCCGGCCAGGCCGCCGGCCGCCGCATCCCCAAGGACAACGGCATCCAGCGCTACAAGGGCCTCGGCGAGATGGACTACACGGAACTGTGGGACACCACCATGGATCCGGACCACCGGACCCTCCTGCAGGTGACGATGGACGACGCCCTGGCGGCGGACCAGATCTTCTCCGTCCTGATGGGCGAGGACGTTGAATCGCGCCGAAACTTCATTCAGCAGAACGCCAAGGACGTTCGGTTCCTGGATATCTAGCGGCGTTCCTGCCCTGAATATGCCCGGACCGATATATACCTGAAACGGAAAATATAGACAATGAGCGACGAAACACCCGAGGTGCCGACCGGTTCGGCCGGCTCCGAGCCCGTCCTTGAGGGCGCCATCCTCGACGCCGACGTGCTGACCGACCGAGTCGAGCAGGTGGACCTGCAGACGGAAATGCAGCGCTCCTATCTCGACTACGCCATGGCCGTCATCGTGGGCCGCGCCCTGCCGGATGTCCGCGACGGCCTCAAGCCGGTCCACCGCCGCGTCCTGTACGCGATGTTCGACGGCGGCTACCGTCCGGACCGCTCCTTCAACAAGTGTGCCCGCGTGGTGGGCGAGGTCATGGGCCAGTACCACCCGCACGGCGACACCGCGATCTACGATGCGCTGGTCCGCCTCATCCAGGACTGGACCATGCGTTACCCCCTGGCGCTCGGCCAGGGAAACTTTGGCTCGCCCGGCAACGACGGCGCCGCCGCCCCGCGGTACACCGAGACCAAAATGGCGCCGCTCGCCATGGAAATGGTCCGGGACATCGATGAGGAAACGGTCGATTTCCAGGACAACTACGACGGCAAGAACCAGGAGCCGACCATCCTCCCGGCCCGGTTCCCCAACCTGCTGGTCAACGGCTCCTCGGGCATCGCCGTCGGCATGGCCACCAATATCCCGCCGCACAACCTCCGCGAGGTTGCCGACGGCGTCCAGTGGTACCTGGCGAACCCGACGGCCAGCCGGGAGGAATTGCTCGAAGAACTCCTCCTGCGGATCAAGGGACCGGACTTCCCCACCGGCGCCACCATCCTCGGCCACAAGGGCATCGAGGACGCCTACCGCACCGGCCGCGGTTCCATCACGATGCGCGCGGTGGTCAACGTGGAGGAACTCCAGGGCCGCACGTGCCTGGTGGTCACCGAACTGCCGTACCAGGCCAACCCGGACAACCTGGCCATCAAGATCGCCGAACTGGTCCGGGACGGCAAGATCTCCGGCATCGCCGACCTTCGCGATGAGACCTCGGGCCGCACCGGCCAGCGCCTGGTGATCGTGCTCAAGCGCGACGCCGTGGCCAAGGTGGTGCTGAACAACCTGTACAAGCACACCCAGCTGCAGGACAACTTCGCCGCCAACATGCTCGCCATCGTTGACGGCGTGCCGCGCACGCTCAGCCTCGACGCGTTCATCCGCCACTGGGTGGCGCACCAGATGGACGTCATCGCACGCCGCACGCGCTACCGCCTGCGCAAGGCCGAGGAGGAAGCACACATCCTCCGCGCCCTGCTCAAGGCGCTGGACATGCTCGACGAGGTGATCGCCCTCATCCGTGCGTCCAACACCACGGAGGCCGCGCGCGACGGGCTCATGGAGCTGCTCGATATCGATGAGCTCCAGGCCCGGGCCATCCTGGACATGCAGCTGCGGCGGCTCGCGGCGCTGGAACGCCAGAAGATCCAGGACCGCCATGCAGAGCTTGAAGCCCTGATTGAGGAGTACAACTCGATCCTGGCCTCCGAGGAGCGCCAACGCGAGATCATCAGTACCGAACTGGGCGAGATCGTGGCCAAGCACGGCGATGACCGCCGCACCAAGGTGCTCATGGGCTTCGACGGCGACATGTCCATGGAAGACCTGATCCCCGAAGAGGAAATGGTGGTCACCATTACCCGCGGCGGATACGTCAAGCGCACCCGCAGCGACAACTACCGCTCCCAGCAGCGCGGCGGCAAGGGCATCAAGGGTGCCCAGTTGCGCGGGGACGACGTCGTGGAGCACTTCTTCGTCACCACCACCCACCACTGGCTGCTCTTCTTTACCAACCTCGGCCGCGTCTACCGGGCCAAGGCCTACGAGCTGGCCGAGGCCGGGCGTGACGCCAAGGGCCAGCACGTGGCGAACCTGCTGGCCTTCCAGCCGGACGAGCGGATCGCTCAGGTGCTGGACCTGCGGGACTACCAGCATGCCCCGTACCTGGTGCTCGCCACGAAGCGCGGTTTGGTCAAGAAGACCCGGCTGGAGGACTACGACACCAACCGGTCCGCCGGCGTGATCGCCATCAACCTGCGCGACGGCGACGAACTCGTTTCAGCCCAGCTGGTCTCCGAAACCGACGACCTCATGCTCGTCTCCCGCAAGGGCCAGTCCGTCCGCTTCACGGCGACGGACGACGCCCTGCGTCCGATGGGCCGCGCCACCTCCGGCGTGACCGGCATGAAGTTCCGTGAAGACGACGAACTGCTCGCGGCCGACGTCGTCACGGACGGCTCGTTCGTCTTCATCGTCACCGAAGGCGGCTTCGCCAAGCGAACGGCAGTGGAGGAATACCGGCTCCAGGGGCGCGGCGGCCTCGGCATCAAGGTCGGCAAGTATCAGGAGGAGCGCGGGCACCTCGTGGGCGCACTCATCGTCCAGGAAGAGGATGAGGTTCTGGTGGTCATGGAGGGCGGCAAGGTGGTCCGCTCCTCGGTTACCGGCGTGCCGGCCAAGGGCCGCGACACCATGGGTGTGATCTTTGCCAAGCCGGACAAGAACGACCGCATCATCGCCGTTGCACGCAACAGCGAACGCGGGCTGGAAGGCGAGGAGTCAGCTGAAGGTGAAGATATAGGCGAGGTTACAGGCGAGGATGCGAGTGACGCCGAAAATCGGGCTTCCTCGCCGGATGACGTAACGTTGGCTGAAGATGGCGGATTGCAAGACGGGTCCGCAGCCGCAGAATCAGTACCGGCCCCGGAGTCAGATGAGTCATCAGGCAATGCCGAGCTGGACGAAGACAACACCGGAGGTAACGAGTGAGTAATTCCGACTCATATCCCAAGCCGAGCAGCGGCGCGCCGGGAGGAGTGCGGCAACCCGCCGCCGCACCCCGCGTAGGCGCTCCCTCGCGTCCGCAGCAGCGCCCCGGCCTGTCCGGCGGAGCCGCAAATTCGGCACCGAGTCCGGCGGCGCCCGGCCAGCGGCCGACCGTCCCCGGACAGCGTCCCGCCGTCCCGGGCCAGCGTCCGGCGCAGGCCGGCGGCCAGGGCACGGCAGGGCTGATTAAGCCCGCTCCCAAGGCCAAGGTGCGCCGCGCCCGGCTGCTGGTCAGCAAAGTGGATCCCTGGTCCGTGCTGAAGATGGCGTTCCTGCTCTCCGTGGCCCTGGGCATCGTCACCGTGGTCGCGGCAATCGTGCTTTGGACCGTCCTGGACCTCACCGGCATCTTTGACCAGGTGGACAGCTTGCTTGGGACCCTCGCCGGCTCCGAAGGCGGCGGCTTTGAATTGAAGAAGGTTGCCTCCCTGGGGCAGGTGGCATCGTTCGCGACCATCATCGCCGTGATCAACGTGGTGCTGCTGACTGCCCTGTCCATGCTGTCGGCGGTGCTGTACAACATTGCGGCCACGCTCGTGGGCGGCATCGGCGTGACCCTCACGGACGACTAATGGCCCTCCTTTTCCCCGGAATTGCGCGGGAAAAGGCCTCGATTTGAGATCGGGCCGGGATGTGCTGTACAGTCATATCTCGGCCCGATGAGGCATCGGGGCGTATAGCTCAGGCGGTTAGAGCGCTTCGCTGATAACGAAGAGGTCCCAGGTTCAAGTCCTGGTACGCCCACG
>JBKPJW010000465.1:0-3113 GCA_046730875.1 Actinomycetota bacterium
TAGTTGAAGACTAGCTGGCAGTTCCTGCTTCCCGGCCACCTGGCCACCCGAATACCGGGCTTCCCGGCAGTGGCCGTGCGGCGCGATACCGGGCCGCACGGCCATCCGGACTTAGCGCAGCACCACGGTCCTGTTGCCCGGGAGGATGACACGTCCCTCGCAGTGCCAGCGGACGGCGTTGGACAGCGCCTTGCATTCGGTGTCGCGTCCGGCAGCCACGAGGTCCTCGGGCCCGTAGGTGTGGTCCACTTCCACCACTTGCTGGGAGATGATGGGCCCTTCGTCCAGCTCCGCGTTGACGTAGTGCGCGGTGGCGCCGACGGTCTTGACGCCCCGGGCGTGTGCCTGGTGGTACGGCTTCGCACCCTTGAAGCTGGGCAGGAAGGAGTGATGGATGTTGATGGCACGGCCATCCAGCTGCCGGGTGAGGTTGTCGCTGAGGACCTGCATGTAACGGGCCAGGACCACCAGTTCCACGTCCATCCGGTCGACCAGTTCCAGGAGGCGTTGTTCGGCCGCGGGCTTGGTGTCCGGGGTGACGGGCACATGGAAGAAGGGGATACCGTGCCATTCGACGGTCCGCCGGTGATCGGGGTGGTTCGAGACGACGCCGACAATCTCAATGGGCAGTTCACCGGTGCGTGCCCGGTACAGCAGGTCGTTGAGGCAGTGCTCGAATTTCGAGACCATGATCAGGACCCGCCGTTTTGTCCCGTGCCGCCGCAGCTCCCACCGCATGCCGAACTTTTCGGCGACCGGCACGAACGCGTCCCTGAGTGAATCGAGTGTGGTTTGGTCCCCGGCCGATGCGAAGTGGAGCCGCATGAAGAAGTGGCCGTCCAGCTGCGAGTCGAACTGTTTGCTTTCCAGGATGTCGCAGCCCTGGTCCAGCAGGAATCCTGAAACGGCGTGGACAATCCCGCGCGTTTCCGGGCAGTCGAGGGTCAGGGTGTGCTCCACTGTGGCAAGGTTCTGGTCTTCGGCCATGGTCAGCACTCCACGACGTTCACGGCGAGGCCTCCGCGGGAGGTTTCCTTGTATTTGGTTTTCATGTCCGCTCCTGTTTCACGCATGGTTTTGATGGCTTTGTCCAGCGAGACTTTGTGGCTGCCGTCGCCGTGGAGGCACAGGCGGGCTGCGTTGATGGCTTTGACGCTGGCGATGGCGTTGCGCTCGATGCAGGGGATCTGCACCAGCCCGCCGACGGGGTCGCAGGTCAGGCCGAGGTTGTGTTCGATTCCGACTTCGGCGGCGTTTTCCACCTGTTCCGGGGTGCCGCCGAGTACCTCGCAGAGTCCTGCGGCCGCCATGGAGCAGGCCGAGCCGACCTCACCCTGGCAGCCGACCTCGGCACCGGAGATGGAGGCATTGATCTTGAACAGGATCCCGACGGCGGCCGCCGTCAGGAGGAAGCGGATGACGCCGTCGTCGTCGGCTCCCGGGACGAACTTGACGTAATAGTGCAGCACGGCCGGGACGATGCCGGCCGCGCCGTTGGTGGGGGCCGTGACGATCCGCCCGCCCGCGGCGTTTTCCTCGTTGACGGCCAGGGCAAACAGGTTGACCCATTCCATGGCGAGCAGCGGGTCGGCGGGTACCCGGGCCAGGGACGGAGTCCGGGCCTCGTTCTGGACGCTGACGGCTGTCGCCGCCAGGGTCTGGAACAGGGACGGGGCGCGGCGTTTGACGTTCAGTCCGCCGGGGAGGATTCCCTCGGCGGCGCAGCCGTTGTCCACGCACTGGCGCATGACGGCCCAGAGCGCCAGGAGTTTTTCCCGGAGGTCGGCTTCGCTGCGCCAGGTGAGTTCGTTGGCGAGCATGACGTCGGAGATGGACATGTTCTCGCGCCGGCAGATGTCCAGGAGCTGGTCGGCGGTGGTGAAGGGGTAGGGCAGTACGGTGGTGTCGGCCACCACGCGGTCGCCGGCGTCGGCATCGCCGTCGACCACGAAGCCGCCGCCGATGGAGTAGTAGCTCCGTTCCTTGAGGACGGCACCGGTGTGGTCCAGGGCCCGGAAGGTCATGCCGTTGGGGTGGGCGGGCAGGGATTTGCGGCGGTGCAGGACCACGTCCTCGTCCCAGTTGAAGTCCACCCGGTGATGGCCGGCCAGCCGCAGCTCTGCATCCAGGGCTGCGGCGGCCACCTGGTCATCGGCCGTGGAGGTGTCCACGGTCTCTGGATCCAGGCCCTGCAGGCCCAGGACCACGGCCTTGTCCGAGCCGTGGCCCCGGCCGGTCGCGCCGAGGGAGCCGAACAGTTCGGCCTGAACCCTTGTAGTTGAGCTCAGGAGGCCGTCGGCCTTGAGTCCGTCGGCGAACAGTTTGGCTGCCCGCATCGGGCCGACCGTGTGGGAGGAGGACGGCCCGATGCCAACGGAGAACAGGTCCAGGACGCTGAGCGCCATCAGGGGACCTCGGGGGACGCAAATTCGCGTATGGCATCGAGGAGCCACCGGCCCAGGAACTCCGCAAAGGAGGCGCGGGGGAAGATCCGGTAGGTCTCGTCCGCGGTCTTCCACAGAATGGCCGGGATGCCGCCGATTTCCGTGGACAGCGCCGTGCCCTCCTTGAACACGCGGGGGTGCAGGTCCAGGGCGCAGCCCTTCTCCAGGACGGCCCGCGCCCGGGGCCCGGTGAGTTCGAACGTGGTGCGGTTGGCGGAGAGGTCCACGACCTGGCCCGCGCCGTCTCCCAGTGCCTCCACGAGGGAGCCAATGAGGTTGCCGCCCAGGGAATCGTGAACGTTCTCCGGTGCGACCACCAGGAACTCGGAGGGCCCCAGCCAGAGGACGCTGACGCCGTTGGCGCCGCCCACCTCGCCGCAGCGGACCGGCAGGTGGCCGGCCACCGCGGCGATCCGTGAGCCTTCCTCGGAGCGGGGGTCCACGCGGACGCCCGCCATGGTCTGGAACGGCTCCTCGCGCAGCTCCACGACGCCTGCAACGGATCCTGCCTCGAATGCCTCCCACAGGATCGAGGCGGGGCTGCGGCGGATGGTCCGGATTTTCTTGGAGTTATCGAGTGCTGTTGTGTCAGCCATCTTTACGGGCCCCTTCGGAGTCAAAAAGTACGGTTTCTGCGACGACGACGTCCAGGAGCTGGTCGCCGGCGGC
>JBKPJW010000466.1:0-6242 GCA_046730875.1 Actinomycetota bacterium
AGATCATGGTTCCCCCCAGCCTTAGCAAGGAGGAGCGCACGCTGTACGAGAAACTTGCCACGGTATCCAGGTTCAATCCGAGGGAGGAGCAATGAGCGACGTCTATGCGCTCGCCTACCCATGGCGCCTGAATCTCGAGGCGGTGGCGCGCAGCAGTGGTGTCCACCCCGACGTCGTCAGGCGGTTTGTTGAGCTGGACTTGATCCGGCCGCTGGGCGATGCCCCGGGCGGCCCTTGGTTCAGCCCGCGGGCCCCGGAACTGATAGCCCGCGTCCTGCGGCTGCACTCGGAGCTGGCGCTGAACTATGCGGCAATCCCGTTGGTACTGGATCTGCTGACACGCGTGGACGCGCTTGAACGACGATTGGTTGAAATCACGCAGGTCGAAGGGACTGCTTCACGATGAACATGGAGAGTTTGACGCAGAAGTCGCAGGAGGCCCTAGCGGAGGCCCAGCGCATAGCCCAGCGCAACGGGCATACCGAGACGGACGGCGAACACCTGCTGGCGGCCCTGCTGGAGCAGGAGGGGGGCCTGGTTCCGCGGCTGCTCGTGGCCATGCAGGTTGATGTGAACGAGCTGAAGACGGCGGTCGAGGTAGAGCTGAGGCGCAAGCCGAAGGTCACGGGACCGGGGGCAGCGCCGGGCCAGGTGTACGTAAGCCGCAGGCTGGGCACACTCCTCGATGCCGCGGAACGTGAAGCCAAACGGCTAAAGGACGAGTACGTCTCGGTGGAACACCTGCTGGTGGCGCTGGCGGAGGAAGGCCGGTCCACGGCGGCGGGCAGGGTGCTGGCCGAGCACGGTATCACCCGCGAGGCGTTCCTCTCGGTCCTGACCCAGATCAGGGGAAACCAGCGCGTCACGTCCGCGACCCCGGAACAGACCTACGAGGCGCTGGAGAAATACGGCCGCGATCTGGTGGCGGACGCCCGCACCGGAAAGCTGGACCCGGTCATCGGCCGCGACGCCGAGATCCGGCGGGTGGTCCAGATACTTTCCCGCAAAACCAAGAACAACCCGGTACTGATCGGGGAGCCAGGGGTCGGCAAGACAGCAATTGTGGAGGGACTGGCCCAACGGATCGTCCGCCAGGACGTGCCGGAAGGGCTGAAGAACAAGACCATCTTCTCGCTCGACCTGAGCGCCCTCGTGGCAGGTGCCAAGTACCGCGGCGAGTTCGAGGAGCGGCTGAAGGCGGTGCTCGCCGAAGTCTTGGCAGCGGAGGGAAGGATCCTGCTCTTCGTCGACGAGCTGCACACCGTCGTCGGGGCAGGAGCGAGCGAGGGGTCGATGGACGCCGGGAACATGCTCAAGCCGATGCTCGCCCGCGGGGAGCTCCACATGATCGGGGCGACCACGCTTGACGAATACCGCAAGCACATTGAATCGGACGCGGCACTGGAACGCCGCTTCCAGCCGGTCCTGGTCGAGGAACCCGACGTCGAGGACGCCATTTCCATTCTTCGCGGGCTGCGGGAGCGGCTGGAGGTCTTCCACGGCGTACGGATCCAGGATAGTGCTCTGGTGGCTGCGGCCACCCTGTCCCACCGGTACATCACTGACCGGTTCCTTCCCGACAAGGCGATTGACCTCGTGGATGAGGCGTGCGCCCGGCTGCGGACGGAAATTGATTCGATGCCGGCGGAACTGGATGAGCTCACCCGGAAGGTCACGCGGCTCGAAATAGAAGAGGCGGCACTCTCCAAGGAGTCCGATCCGGCCAGCAAGACCCGGCTCGAGGAGCTGAGGCGTGAATTGGCGGACCTGCGCGCCGAGGCCGACGCGAAGCGGGCACAATGGGAAGCCGAGCGCCAGGCGATCCACAAGCTGCAGGAAATCCGCAGTGAACTGGAGCGGGTGCGGCAGGAGGCTGAGGAAGCCGAACGGAACTACGACCTCAACCGGGCAGCGGAGCTACGCTACGGCAGACTTGCCGACCTCGAACGGCGCCTGCCCGCCGAGGAGGAACGGCTGGCCGCGAAACAGGGGGAGAAACGCCTGCTACGCGAGGTGGTGACGGAGGACGAGATCGCCGACATCGTCGCGGCCTGGACAGGCATACCGGTGGCTCGGCTGAAGCAGGGCGAACGTGAGAAAGTCCTGCATTTGGACGAGATCCTGCGCGCCCGCGTGATCGGCCAAGAAGAAGCAATCAGTGCGGTCACGGATGCCATCATCCGCGCCCGCTCCGGCATCCGCGACCCGCGTCGGCCCATCGGATCGTTCATTTTCCTGGGACCGACCGGCGTCGGGAAGACCGAACTTGCCAAGGCTCTTGCCGCTGCCCTTTTCGACAGTGAAAACGCGATGATCCGGCTCGACATGAGCGAGTACCAAGAGCGCCACACCGTGAGCCGGCTATTGGGTGCCCCTCCGGGCTATATCGGCTACGACGAGGGTGGCCAGCTTACCGAGGCCGTACGCCGCAAGCCGTACTCGGTGGTGCTTTTCGATGAGGTGGAAAAGGCCCACCCGGATATTTTCAACACCCTTTTGCAGGTCCTGGACGACGGCAGGGTTACGGACTCGCAGGGCCGCACCGTTGATTTCCGCAATACCGTGATCATTATGACCTCCAATATCGGTTCCCAATATCTCCTTGAGGGTTCCACCGAGGGCGGAACGATCACCGAGCAGGCCCGGAGCCTGGTGATGGGCGAGCTCCGGGGCCACTTCCGCCCCGAGTTCCTGAACCGTGTGGATGATATCGTGCTGTTTGCGCCTCTCGGCCTGCCGCAGATCGAACGCATTGTGGACCTGCAGTTCGAACAGTTGCGGCATCGTCTGGCCGAGCAGCAGGTCGAACTGCTCCTGACCGAGGAGGCGCGCCTGCTGATTGCCGAACGTGGCTTCGATCCGATCTACGGCGCCCGGCCCCTCCGCCGCTTTATCTCCCGTGTAGTGGAAACGGAGGTGGGCCGGGCCCTCCTGCGCGGCAGCATCGCCGAGGGGGGAGTCGTGACGGTGACAGCAGCCGACGGTGAACTCCTGGTGGACTACACCACCAGGGAAATGGAAGAGGCTGGAACGGCATGAACAAGGCCATCATCAAATGTCCCCATTGCGGCAAATCCAACCGCGTGCCGGCTGTCGCCGACGGCCGGCCGCGCTGCGGAAGTTGCCACCGGGAGCTTCCCTGGGTGGTTGAAGCGGGTGACGACGACTTCGGCGAGATCGCCGAACGGTCGGCCGTTCCGGTACTGGTGGACTTCTGGGCGGTGTGGTGCGGACCCTGCCGGATGGTGAGCCCCGTGCTGGACCAGTTGGCACACGAACGCGCGGGGCAGATCAAACTTGTGAAGGTCGATGTGGACCACTCGCCGCAGCTCTCCGCCAGATTCGCCATTCAGGCAGTGCCAACTTTGATGGTCATCGTCGACGGCAAGATCGTCGCGAGGCAGGCCGGCGCAGCTCCCGCGCCGGTGCTGAGGTCTTGGTTGGAGGGGGCACTCACTTAGTGGCTCACAAGAACAGCGGACGACGGCGGGCGGTTGCTGCACTGCGATCGTCAGTGGCGCTAATTAGACTGGAGCGAAGAGGATAGCTAGGCAGTCAGACGGGAGTCGACGAGGTTCGGGACGCCTCCGAAGGAGGCCAAGGTCCGGGCGGTCTCCACGAACTCGCGTGCCAGCCCGTCATTGACATCAGTGCGCCACGCAATCGACAGCGGGGAGGGCGGGACGTCTCTGACCGGGATGAAAGACAGCCCCGGACGGTCATAGAAACGCTGGGTGGAGGCCTGGGTGAACGCAATGCCCCGCTCACCCATGATGGCTTCGAAACACTCGTCGACGGTGGCTACCTGGGTACCCAGACGGACCGGCTGCCCGCCGCGGGCTTGGGTTGCGAGCCAGAAATCCCTCCACTTATCTGGGGCCTTGCGGGCGACGAAGGACTCATCAACGACCTGTTCCACCGAGACCTCAGACAGCCCGGCAAAGCGGGAACTGCTGGCAACTACGAGGACCCGCGGCTCAATGAACAGTGTCTCCATGGCGAGCCAGTCAGCCGCCGGCAGGGGCGGCCGCACAAATGCCACGTCAGCGCTTCCATCGGCTAACCCCGCTGTGGGGTCAGCGAAATCGAAGGACCTCATCTGCACGTGAATTTCCGGGTGGTTGTTCTTGAACGCGGCGAGGATTCGCGGGGTCAGTTCAGCAGCCGCGTTGGCCTGGAAGCCGACTATCAGGGTGCCCCGCACGCCGCTCGCGACCTCACGCGTCAACGAAACGGCGCGCTCCGCGGCGGACAAAAGGCGCTTAGCTTCACCCAGCAGGACGTCCCCTGCGCTGGTCAGCGACACGCTGCGGCTGGTCCGGATCAGCAGGGGAGTGCCGAGCGAGTGTTCAAGCTTCCGTATTTGGACGCTGAGGGATGGTTGCGCGATATGGAGTCGGGCAGCGGCTCGACCAAAATGCAGCTCTTCCGCAACGGCGACGAAGTACTGCAGGACGCGCAGGTCAAGCTGTGGCTGCTGCATCGTTCAACTCTAAGCTCCGCCGCAATCGGGGTCCAATAGTTTCAGGCTATCGGTGGATAGGGGACAGGTATTGGACCGTTCGGGGCAACGGGGGCTGCAATGGAAACAGCGAAGGGTTGCCAACGGAGACAGCCGCAAAGGCACTCCAGAACCCCGCTTCGGAGGCTCGGACAGAGAAGCCCGACCCTCCGCGAGACCAATGAGAGGAACAACGAAATGACGGTCGCAACACGTGCCCCTTCTGTAGAATCCTGGGTTCAGAGCTTCACCGAGGCCAACAACCAGGACCCGGAAATTCAGGCCCACGGAAAGTACTTCACCTGCTCCTACCTGCTGGACATGGAGGCGCACACCTTCGTTGTCCGGGTAGTGTCCGGCACCATCGCCCAGATTTCCGTGGACCCGGGACCCATCGAGGTGCCCTACCAGTTCGCCATCCGGGCCAGCGCCCACACCTGGGGTGAATTCGGCAAGCCCGTCCCTGCTCCCATGTACCACGGCATCTGGGCCGCCACTTTCCAGCGCGACATGAAGCTGGAGGGCGATGTCCTGGTCCTGATGCAGAACCTGCGCTGCCTCACCCGCCAGATCGAACTGCTGCGCTCCACCGGCGCACCCGTCTAGACCATAGGAGTTCCTGACATGAGCAAAATTTCCCCCGTCACCGGCCACTACGTCACCGTCGACGTGGACGGCCTCGAATACAAGGTTTTCTACCTCGAAAACGGCCAGGGCCAGCCCCTGGTCTGCCAGCACACCGCCGGAGCCCACAACCACCAGTGGCGCGGCCTGCTGGAGGACCCCGAGATCACCGCCAACTACCGCGTCATCGCCTACGACCTCCCCCGCCACGGCAAATCAGACCCCCCTGAAAACACCCAGTGGTGGACCGAGGAGTACCAACTCAGCGCGGACCACTTCGCCAACTTCATCGTCGCCCTCGTCGACGCACTGGAACTGGTCGACCCCATCTTCATGGGATCCTCCTTCGGCGGGAACATAGCGCTGCAGCTCGCCCACCGCTTCCCGGAGAGGTTCGACGCCGTCATCCCGGTAGAGGGGGCGGACTACTCACCGGGGTTCTACCTCGACTGGTGGCAGCACCCCCATGCCAATGCCGCTCAGGTGTGCGGCAGCGGCACCTGGGATCTCATGGCCCCGCAATCGCCGGAGGCCGACCGTTGGAAGACCTGGTTCTACTACACGCAGGGTTCCGAGGCGTTCAAGGGTGATCTGTACTTCTACTCGGTGGATCACGATCTGCGCGGCAAACTGGGCGAAATCCAGACGAACAAATGCGCGGTGGTCCTGATGACCGGCGAGTACGACTACCTCACCACGCCTGAAGACGGAGCCCGCACGGCCAGCCAGATCCCGGGTGCCGAGTTCATCGAGATGAAGGCCATCGGGCACTTCCCGATGAGCGAGAACTACCCGGTTTTCAAGGGATACCTCGTCCAGGCTCTGGACTTGATCCGTACCAAGACCAGCGTCCGAGCCTAGCCGGCTCTCACCTAAGGCGTCGGTGCCGACCCCCGCGGGTCGGCACCGACCAGCCACCTCGATGGTGAAAGACACACAGAAGATTTAACCTCCTCATGCCCCGCCTCTGGCAGCCCGACCGCAACAAACTGCTGAAGGTCGGGCTGCGCACCGCTACGACTTCCTTCAAACCCCATGGAGATAGAACGATGTCAATAAACGCCCAGCGTGAAGCCGCGCTGCTTGCCTCGGTGCCGACGGGCCTGCTGATCAACGG
>JBKPJW010000467.1:0-11172 GCA_046730875.1 Actinomycetota bacterium
ACCTGCCACTGCGGCGCCACCGGCTGCCTGGAAACCGAAGTCTCCCAGTCCCGGCTCCTCGAACTGGCTGGCCTGAGCCGCGGCAACACCGCCGACCTCGAAACAGCGCTGGCGAACAGCAGCAGTGCTGGGGTCGGCGACGAAGTCTCGCGCCAGCTCATGTACCTCGGCATCGCCCTGCGCAATGTCGTGAACATCTTCAACCCGGAGGCCATCGTCCTGGACGGCTTCCTCGGGACGCTCCACGCTCTCGCCCCGACGTCGTTGAATGAAACGCTGCTGTCCCAGGCCATGGACGGACCCGCGGGGCAGGTCAGGATCTACCGGGCGGCGCTGGGCTCCGATCTGATGATGATCGGTGCTGCAGAGCTGGCCTTCACGCAGTTCCTGGCCGATCCCGCCGGCATCGGAACCGTCCCGGCCACCGTGCCCTCATCACAGACAGGCTGACCGTGCAGCACCAGACCGGTGCCACCGCAGATGTCGGTCACGGCCGTGGCACTGGAACCGATGAGCCCCGGCGAGCTCGCCGGTAACCTGCCAAGTCGCCGGGACTTTACGGCGAACTCGCAGCTGTCCGGCGACCTCGGCCGCGTTGACACTTTCAGGACAGCTCCTGGGCCTTCAGAACGTGCAAGCCGCCGTTGGTACGGGGCTGAACCGGGAGTTCCTGTGAGGCTCTGACTTCCGGCAGTCCCGGCTTCCGGCCATAGTCAGGGCCGGACCGGAGGCGAGTCCGGCGGGGTGGCGGCGAAGGGTTCGGTCTGGACTGGCCGGACAACCGGCGCCGTCGCATCCGGCGCCGTGGCTTCCCCACGTTCCGACACGGGCTCGGCCCTGTGGAGCACACGCCAGACGGATAGCCCGGCGGCAACGGCCGCAATGGCGGCGCCTAGCATCAACCAAGGTTTCCCTGGCCAGCGCCTGGCTTTAGCCGCCGGCGTTTCCACTTCTGGAATGATCCGCGCAATGCGCTCGTGGACTCGCGGGGTGACCGCTTCCACTCCGCCGGCCAGTTCGTCGGCAATGGACCTGAGTGTGGCTTGGAGTCGGGGCGACGCTACATCGATGCCGGCGTCAATTTGTCCCAGCGCACGGCGGAGGGCGGATTCGACGCCGGGTGTCGCCCATTCCCTGCCCTTGGCCAGACGGGCGATAAGGTTTTCTTCGAGATGACGGGCTTGAGCCGCCCGGTCAGCTTTTTCAGACACACGCACAGCAGCCTCCAGAGTTTGATAAGTGTGAGGCACAGCCTAGGGTTTGATCCCGCTGAAGAACAGCCTTGATTTTCAATTCCGTCTGCACCGTCCGTGCAGATCCCGGCATGCGCCGCCCATCCAAGCTTTATTCAAGGAGGTACGGGCAGGATACGGGTCCGAAGGTATCCCGATTGAACGTGGGGTGGTTGGTATGGATACAAACCCGAGGCGGAGCCCCTCCGTCCTGTTTTGGGTTGTTGCCCTTGTCATCCTCGGAGCCCTTGTGGCCTTGGGCTCGTATGTGGTGAGCATCCTGGCTCCGCTGTTCTTCCCTGTCTGAGGCAATTCGGGAGTAAACAGGGGCCCGGCACCGATCTTCCGGCACGTCCACGCCTGCCATGCACCTCACCTGAGGCCTTTCCGCTGCGGGCACCTGTTTTGCCAGGGAACGGTCCGGAGTATCGTGGGTCGAAGCCGGTCAGTGTCGTCCGGCAAGGCTGCAATTAGTGCTCACAGAGCGTCGATTGGCAATCGCCGAGGAGGGGCCATGACTTCGCCCACCGTCCCCATCCCCCAGCCTCCCCCGAAGCCGGTGGTCGGCAACCTGCCGGACATCGACTCCAGCAAGGGCATTCTCGGGCTCGCGGAGGTGGCCGAGCAGTATGGCCCCATTGTCCGCATCCAGTTCTTCAACCGCAGCATCGTGGCTCTGTCCTCCCAGGAGTTCGTCAACGAGGTGTGCGACGAATCCCGCTTTGGCAAAGTGCTCGGCGTCGCCCTCCGGCAGGTGCGGCAATTCGCCGGCGACGGCCTGTTCACCGCGGAAACACAGGAGCCCAACTGGCAAAAGGCGCACCGGATCCTGATGCCGGCGTTCGGTCCGGCGGCGCTGAAGCGGATGTTCGCGGGCATGGACGACATCGTCGAGCAGCTGCTGCTCAAGTGGGAAAGGCTCGGCCCCACAGCCCGGATCGACGTTCCGGACAACACCACCCGCCTGACGCTGGACACGATTGCCCTGTGCTCGTTCAAATACCGGTTCAACAGTCTCTACCGGGAAGAGATGCATCCGTTCGTCGGGGCCATGGTTCGCGCCCTGGTGGAATCCGGGGACCGGGCCCGCAGGCTGCCGGTGCAGAACAAGATCATGCTGCGCCGGCGGCACCAGCTCGAGGAAGACAATGCCCTGATGTTCGAGGTCGCCGAACAGATAATCAGCGACCGGCGGCGCAATCCCAGCCCGGCGGGCACCGAGGACATTCTGGACACCATGCTCAACGCGGCAGACCCTGTGACCGGCGAGCGGCTATCCGATGAAAACATCCGCTATCAGATGGTCACCTTCCTCATTGCCGGACATGAGACCACCAGCGGCCTGCTGTCCTTCACCCTGTATGAACTGCTGCGCCACCCGGCGGTCCTGGCCAGGGCGCGCGCCGTAGTGGATGAAGTCCTGGGCTCAGAAAGTGCCAGGTTCGAGCACTTGCCCCGCCTGGGATACCTGGACCAGATCCTCAAGGAAACCCTCCGGCTCTGGCCCACTGCCCCGGCGTTCAACGTGACTCCGTTCCAGGACACGATCCTGGGCGGCCGCTATGAGGTCGCCGCGGGCCAGCCCATCATGGTCCTGCTCCCGCGGCTGCACCGGGACAAGGCCGCGTGGGGCGAGGACGCCGAGCTCTTCGACCCGGACCGGTTCTCCCCGGAACGTGCTGCACAAATCCCCGCCAACGCCTGGAAGCCCTTCGGCAACGGACAGCGTTCCTGCATCGGGCGGGGATTTGCCCTGCAGGAGGCCATGCTGTTCCTGGCCAAGCTCCTGCAGCGCTTCGACATCACGGCGGCGGACCCCGGCTATGAACTGCACATCAAGCACACCCTGACGATGAAGCCCGAAGGGCTTTTTATCCATGTGCGACGGCGGGACGTCACGATCAACGCCGGCCCGCGCACCGCCGTCGAACATTCCCGGCAGGCGGAAGCGGCGGCTGCCGCGCCTAACGGCGTCCCGATCCGTGTGCTCTACGGCTCCAACGCAGGCACGTCCAAGGACTTCGCCCAGCGCATCGCCAACGACGCGGGACGGCGCGGTTACAGTCCCACGATCGGCCCGCTCGACGAGGCGGCCGGCGGACTGCCAAGGGAGGGGCTCGTCGCAATCGTGACTTCCTCCTACGAGGGACAGCCGCCGGATAACGCCCGGAAGTTTGTGGCCTGGACCGAAGGCCTGCAGCCGGGCGGCCTCTCCGGAGTGCGGTACACGGTCTTCGGCAACGGCAACAAGGACTGGGCGCGAACGTACCAGGAAGTGCCCAAGACCGTCGACGCCCGGCTCGAGGCGGCCGGCGCCGCGCGGATCTATGCCCGGGGCGAAGCCAACGCCCGCGGCGACTTCTTCGGCGATTTCGACGAGTGGTACGCGGGCTTCTGGCCCGCGGTGGACGCGGCCCTCGGACAGGCCACCAGCTCGCCGGCCGCACAGCCCCAGCTGGAACTGCAGTTCGTAGGCAACGTCCGGGACCCGCTATTGCGCCAGAACGGGCTGGTCCTCGGAACCGTCGTCGCGAACCGGGAACTGGTCGATCTGGCCAAGCCCGGGGCCCGGTCCAAACGGCATGTCGAGATCGCCCTGCCCGAAGGGATGAGCTACCGGACGGGTGACTATCTGGCCGTACTGCCGCTGAATCCCAGCACGCTCGTGCAGCGGGCCCTGGCGCGCTTCAACCTCGATTACGACTCGCACGTCCAGTTGAGCATGGAGCGCGGCGACACGTTCCTGCCCACCGGCGCGCCCGTGGCGGTGGGCGAACTGCTGAGCAGTTACGTCGAACTCGCGGTCCCCGCCACCCGCACCCAGCTTGAGGACCTGGCCGACGTCGCGGCGAACCCTGCCCATCGCACGGAACTTGATGCCCTGGCGCAGGACCGCGAGCGCTATGCGGCCGAGATCCTGGACAAGCGGGTTTCCATCCTGGATCTGCTGGAGATGTTTCCCTCTTGCCAACTGTCGTTCACGTCGTTCCTGCAGCTGCTGACCCAGCTGACCCCGCGGCGGTACTCCATCTCTTCGTCCCCGCTCTGGAGCCCCGACCACGCGACCCTGACTTTTGCCGTCATTCAGGCTCCGGCGTGGTCCGGCCGCGGTGTCTTCGAAGGCGCCTCGTCCACATACCTCGCCGAGGCCCGGCCCGGCTCAAGGGTCGCGGTCACTGTTCGTCCCTCGAATGCCGCGTTCCATCCGCCACAGTCCCTGGCGGTCCCGCTCATCATGGTCTGCGCAGGGACCGGGCTGGCACCCTTCCGCGGGTTCGTCCAGGACCGGGCGCTGCGGGCCGAAGCCGAGGACACGACGCCGGCGCCGGCCCTGCTGTTCTTCGGCTGCCGGGCCCCGGATACCGACTTCCTCTACCGCGAGGAACTTGCGTCGTGGGCGGATCAAGCCAACCTGGACCTTCGGCCGGTATTTTCCACCGCCCCCGAAGACGGCCTGAAGTACGTCCAGGACCGGCTCTGGGCCGACCGGGCCGACGTCGTCGAGCTGGTCAAACGAGGCGCCACGGTCTACGTCTGCGGCGACGGCAAGAACATGGCGCCGCAGGTCCGCGAGACGTGCGCGCTTATCTACCGGGAAGCGACGGGCGCCTCCAAGGCCGACGCCGAGGCGTGGATGGATGAAGTGGAACGCACGCACGGAAGGTACGTGGCTGACATCTTCACGTGATGAACTCTTCACGTGCAGGCCACGCCCGCGCCCCCGCCGGAGTGATGGCACTCTAGCGGTGGTTGAACTCCGGCTGCCGCTTCTCGGTGAAGGCGGCCATGCCTTCCTTCTGGTCCTCGGTGGCGAACAGTGAGTGGAACACCCGCCGTTCGAACAGCACGCCCTGGGCAAGTCCGGTCTCAAACGCGGCGTTTACGGCTTCCTTGGCCACCATCGCCACGGGCTTGGATTTGGAGGCGATCACCTCGGCAGCCCTGAGAGCTTCCTCGACGACGTCCGCTGCCGGGACCACCCGGGACACCAGGCCTGCGCGTTCGGCTTCCTCGGCGTCCATGAAGCGGCCGGTCAGGATCATGTCCATCGCTTTGGACTTCCCCACCGCACGGGTCAGGCGCTGCGAGCCGCCCATGCCGGGGAGCACGCCGAGGTTGATCTCCGGCTGGCCGAATTTGGCGTTGTCCCCGGCGATGATGAAGTCGCACATCATTGCCAGCTCACAGCCGCCGCCCAGGGCGAAGCCGGACACGGCCGCCACGACGGGAATGCGGAGCCGGGTAAAGTCCTCCCAGCCGCGGAACCAGTCCGCCGCGTACATGTCCATGTAGCCCTTGGACTGCATCTCCTTGATGTCCGCCCCCGCGGCGAAGGCCTTCGCCGAACCGGTCACCACCACCGCACCGACCTCCGGGTCCGCGTCCATCGCAGTGACGGCCCTCACCAACTCCTCCATCGTGGCCTTATTCAGGGCATTCAGGGCCTCGGGCCGATTGAGCGTCACCAGGCCCACACGGCCGCGGCGCTCCACCAGAATGTTCGCGTACTGTTCCGTCATGCGTGTTTCCCCTTAGCTGGTTGTGAAATGCGGATTCGGTCCGGGGTCAGCTCCCGGACGTGCCGGCTGCCGGGATGTCAGTTCCCGGACGTGCCGGTTTCCGATCCGGCTTCCGATTTGTCCCTGATGTCCGTGATAATGCCCGAGAAGTCCCGTCCGGCGCCGCCTTCCGCGGCAAACGTATCGTAAATTTCGGACGCGAGCGGACCGAGCCGGGCCGCAACGCCGTTGCTCTGGACCGCGTTGAGCGCCAGCTTGAGATCCTTGGCCATGAGCGCCCCGGCGAAGCCGGGCTGGTAGTCCCGGTTGGCGGGGCTGGTGGGGACCGGTCCCGGCACGGGGCAATTAGTGGTCAACGCCCAGCACTGCCCTGAGGCGGCGGAGGCGACGTCGAAGAGTGCCTGATGGGTCAGTCCCAGCTTCTCGCCCAGCACAAAGGCCTCACTGACTGCGATCATCGAGACGCCCAGGATCATGTTGTTGCAGATCTTGGCCGCCTGGCCGGCACCGTGCGCGCCGCAGTGGACCACACGCTTGCCCATGACTTCCAGCAGCGGCTTGACGGTCTCGAAGTCCTCCGGGAGGGCACCGACCATGAACGTGAGCGTTCCGGCTTCGGCCCCCACCACGCCTCCGGACACGGGGGCGTCGGCGGCACGGTGGCCGGCCGCGACCGCGAGGTCGGCGGCCGCGCGGGCCTCGTCCACGTTGATGGTGGAACAGTCCAGGAACATGGTGCCGGGGGTGGCCACTTCCAACAGGCCGGGCTCACCGCCGGTGCCGCGGTAGGCATCGAGGACGTGCGCGCCGCTGGGCAGCATGGTCAGCACGACGGCGGCCCCCGCCGCCGCTTCGGCTGCCGTCGCTGCAGTCGGAACGCCGTGCTCCCGGGCAGCGTCCAGCGCCGCCGGCACGACGTCGAAGCCAACTACCCGGTAGCCGGCCTTGACCAGGTTGATGGCCATCGGGCCGCCCATGTGGCCGAGGCCCAGGAAGGCGATGGTGCCTGTTTCCGACGCTCCTGCTTCAGACATTGTTCTTCTCCTTGTTCTTTTCCTTCGGAGAGAGCTTCAGTTCGCGTCCGCCCAGCGGGGCGAAGTAGGCTGCGACGTCCGCGCGGGTGACCTCCGGGAGAGTGGCCGGCTTCCAGCGGGGATTGCGGTCCTTGTCCACCACCTGGGCGCGGATGCCTTCGCGGAAGTCCGGTCCGGCGAGGAAGTGCAGGCCGACGCGGTACTCCTCTTCGAGTGCCCGCGCCAGGCTCAGCCCGCGGGCGCGGCGCAGGGACTCCAGGGCCACCTTCACCGCGGTCGGCGACTTGGCCTCGATGGTGTCGGCGACGCCGGCGGCCTCTCTGGCTGCCTCGCCCCCCACCGTACGCAGCCGGCGCAGGATCTCTTCGGCGTCGTCGCTGGAGTAGCAGGCGTCAATCCATCCCTGCTGTGCGGCCAGATCCGACTGCGGAGCGGTTTCGGCGAAGCGTGCGACGGCGGCATCCGCCGCTTCGGTCTCGAGCGCCACCGCCAGTTCACCCAGCCGTTCGGAGGGCACGAAGTGGTCGGCGAGGCCCAAGAACAGCGCGTCCGCTCCGGTCAGGTGGGCGCCGGTGAGGGCCGCATGCGTGCCGGTCTCCCCCGGTGAGCCGGAAAGCAGCAGGGTGCCGCCGACGTCGGGCACGAACCCGATGGTCGTTTCGGGCATCCCCGAGCGGGTTCGTTCGGTGACAATCCGCACGGAACCGTGCGCGGAGATCCCCACCCCGCCGCCCAGGACCAGCCCGTCCATGAACGCCACGTACGGCTTAGGGAATTCGGCGATGAGCAGGTTCAGCCGGTACTCCACCGCCCAGAAATCAGCGGTGGCGTCCCCGCCGTCGAGCATGTCCCGGTAGATCGCAACGATGTCGCCGCCGGCGCAGAGGCCCCGGTCCCCGGCGCCGCGGACCAGCACCGCGGCGATGGCGTCGTCGTCGGCCCAGAGCGTGAGCTGTTCCAGCATGGCCGCGGCCATCCCGGCCGTGAGGGCGTTGACCGCCTTGGGCCGGTTGAGGGTCACGACGCCGAGCCTGCCGCGCCGTTCAAACAGGACGTCCTCTGATTCCCCAGGCAAGCCTCCGTCGGCGGCTTTCGGGGCGGCATCCTCCCCCATCAGCTGCCTTCCGGCATGACGAAGCTGGCGCCCTGGCGGACCCCGGAGGGCCAGCGGGTGGTGACCGTCTTGGTCTTCGTGTAGAAGCGGAAGGCGTCGGCCCCGTGCTGGTTGAGGTCACCGAAGCCGGAGGCCTTCCAGCCGCCGAAGGTGAAGTAGGCGATCGGCACAGGGATGGGGACATTGACGCCCACCATGCCCACCTGGACACGGCTGGCAAAGTCGCGGGCGGCGTCGCCGTCGCGGGTGAAGATGGCCACGCCGTTGCCGAACTCGTTTTCGCTGCACAGCCGCAGGGCCTCGTCGTAGTCCGCCGCGCGGAGGACGCTGAGCACGGGGCCGAAGATCTCTTCCTTGTAGATCTTCATGTCCTTGGTGACGTTATCGAACAGCGTCGGACCCACCCAGAAGCCGCCGTCGTAGCCCTCCACCTTCAAGCCGCGCCCGTCGGTCAGGAGGCTGGCGCCCTCATCGACGCCCGAGGCGATGTAGCCTTCAATCCGCTCCTTCGCCGCGGCCGCCACCACCGGACCAAAGTCGGAATCCTTGGCGAGGCTGGGGCCGACCTTGAGGTGCGCGATCCGCGCCTGCAGCTTCTCCACGAGGGCATCGGCCGTCTTCCGGCCCACCGGAACGGCCACCGAAATCGCCATGCACCGCTCGCCCGCGGAGCCGAAGCCTGCCCCGATGAGGGCATCCGCGGCCATGTCCAGGTCCGCGTCCGGCATGATCACCATGTGGTTCTTGGCGCCGCCGAAGCACTGGGCGCGTTTGCCGTGCGCCGCGGCGGTGGCGTAGATGTACTGGGCGATGGGTGTGGAACCGACGAATCCGATGGCCTGGACCCGCGGATCCTCAAGCAGCGCATCCACGGCTTCCTTGTCGCCATTAACCACGTTGAAGACCCCGTCGGGCAGGCCCGCCTCGGTGAAGAGCTCGGCCAGGCGCAGCGGCACGGACGGGTCCCGTTCGGAGGGTTTGAGGATGAAGGCATTGCCGGCGGCGAGAGCCGGACCGGACTTCCACAGCGGGATCATGGCCGGGAAGTTGAACGGCGTGATGCCGGCAACAACGCCGAGGGGCTGCCGCATCGAGTGCACGTCGACGCCGGTTCCTGCGCTGTCCGAGAACTCGCCCTTGAGCAGATGCGGCGCGCCGGCGGCAAACTCCACGACCTCGATGCCGCGCTGGATGTCACCCTTGGAATCAAGGAAGGTCTTTCCGTGCTCGGAGGACAGCAGGGTGGCAAGCTCGTCCATGTGCTCGTTGACCAGGTCCACGAACTTGAGCAGGATCCGGCCGCGGCGCTGCGGGTTCATGGCAGCCCAGGCCACCTGCCCCTTTTCCGCGCTGGCAATCACGTTGCGCACTTCCTCTGCGCTCGCCAGCGGCAGCCGGGCCTGGACCTCCCCGGTACAGGGATCGAACACGTCGCTGAACCGGCCGGACGTGCCGTCCACCCGCTGCCCGTCAACGTAATGGGATAGCTCTCGAACCATGACTGAATGCTCCTTTGCATGTGACCCAGATCATCTCTGATGCCGAATATACTCGGACTTCCTACTAATTTCCAGAGGATGGGAGCCGCCGGCCACTTCGTCCGGGGGCCAAGTTCGGTAAGTTAGGGACTGTGAAGATTGCTACCTGGAATGTGAATTCGCTCCGCGCCCGCGCCGACCGTGTGGAGGCATGGCTTCAGCGCACGGATTGTGACGTCCTGGCCATTCAAGAAACGAAATGCAAGGACGAGAACTTCCCCTGGGAGCTCTTCGAGAGCATGGGCTACGAGGTGGCCCACTTCGGCCTGAGCCAGTGGAACGGGGTGGCGATCGCCTCCCGGGTGGGAATCGCCGACGTCGAACGCACCTTCCTGGACCAGCCCGTGTTCGGCAAGAGCGGCACGGACGCCGTGCAGGAGGCCCGCGCTATCGGCGCCACCTGCGGCGGCATCCGCGTCTGGAGCCTCTATGTCCCCAACGGCCGCGCCCTCGATGATGAACACATGCCCTACAAGCTCAGCTGGCTGGACACCCTGAAAACCCACGCCGGCGCCTGGGTCAAAGCCGACCCCAACGCCCAGATCGCACTGATGGGTGATTTCAATATCGCGCCCCTGGACGATGACGTCTGGGATATCGACTTCTTCCGCGCCAACGCCATGACCCACGTCAGCGAACCCGAGCGGGCGGCCTTCCATGCCTTTGAGAAGGCCGGCTTCCAGGACGTGGTCCGTCCGCACACTCCGGGACCCGGCGTCTACACCTACTGGGATTACACGCAGCTCCGCTTCCCGAAGAAGGAAGGGATGCGGATCGACTTCATCCTTGCCTCCCCCGCCCTCGCGGCACGCGTCACCGGGGCGATGATCGACCGCGAGGAGCGCAAGGGCAAGGGCGCCTCGGACCACGCCCCGGTGGTTGCGGAACTGGCGGAGTAATGACTGCCGCCCAGGGAAGCGTCGTGATCCGATGACGGGGAACATTTACCACGGACAGGCCGGGCTGCCGTTCTCTTCCGCACTCCGGATCTACGAGCCCCTGGAGGCGTTCCCCGAGGCGCAGCAGGAAACCCTGAGAGCCGCGGGAGCCGGCCAGGCGTCGCGCGCCGCCGTGGAGAATGCTGAACTCCTGGCGTCCCTGGGCCGCATCACCCGGGCAGACGGCGACCCGTTCCCCACCGGCCGCACCGACCTCGTGCGCGTTGTCCCGGCCCCGGCGAAGCAGGCGTCCTCCGGCGCGGCGGCCGACGGCGCCGAGTCCGGCCCGGGCACTGCCGCGGCACGGCAGGCCGACCGCCTGCTGTACTGCCCCAGCCAGTTGGTCCTCCGCGCCGGGCTGGCCGCCAACGCCCTGATGGAAGGCATCCACGGACCCCTGGCCCAGCTCCTGATCCCGGAAGAACAGCGGGACAAGCACCAGGAACGCATCGACGAGGTGCGGGCGCACGAGGGCGTGAGCAAAGTTCATACCCGGGCGTCCACCTGGGGCATTCCCTTCAGCTGGTTCTGCCTCTTCCAGGAATCGGATCCCACCGACGTCGTCGAATCGGACGGACACATTGTCACGGTCCGCATCCGCGCGAGCATCGGCAAGGCCCTGGAGCGCGTGAGCTTCGCGGTGGCACATCTGGCCCTCGCCGCGCCCGATCTCGATATGCTCGAGGATCTGACCCAACTCACGGAGTGGCTTGAACTCTTCCACCCGGATTCGGCAGTGGAACTGGACTACGGCGCGGTGGCCGACAAGGTCTACCCCGACGACTCTCCCCTGGAC
>JBKPJW010000468.1:0-12402 GCA_046730875.1 Actinomycetota bacterium
AAGTCTCCTGCGAGGGGCCGACATTTAACCGAGGCCCGGATCGGGCGGGCTTGCAGCGGGCGTGCGTGGCCGTCGCGACAGTGCCAACACCGCGCTTCCCGGCACCGCAATTCACGGCACCGCATTCGCCGGCGCGGCTGAAGCCAGCCTCGCCGTGTGCTGCCGGAACCACTTCGGGCCCCTGATTCCCGTCCACGAACCAAGTCTCCTGCGAGGGACCGACATTTAACCGAGACCCGAACCGGGCGGGCATGCAACGGGCGTACGTGGCCGCCGGGACAGTGCCAACACCGCGCTCTCCGGCACCACAATTCACGGCACCGCAATCCCCGGCGCGATCCCCGGCACCGCATTCTCTGGCGCGGCTGAAGCCAGCCTCGCCGTGTGCTGCTGGAACCACTTCGGGCCCCTGATTGCCGTCCACGAACCAAGTCTCCTGCGAGGGGCCGACATTTAATGGAGACCCGGACCGGGCGGGCATGCAGCGGGCGTGCGTGGCCGCCGCGACAGCGGCAACACCGCAACCTCGGGCACCACAATTCACGGCACCGCAATCCCCGGCGCGGCTGAAGCCAGCCTCGCCGTGTGCTGCCGGAACCACTTCGGGGCCCTGCTTGCCGTCCATGAAATCAAGTCTCTTGTGGAGGACCGACATTTATCGAAGAGCCAGTGGGTAGGCGCAGGAAGCCGGCCAGCTGGGTAGCCAGAGCGTCGGAGCCCGCACCGGGCCCGCCGGCAACAAAGCAGTCAGCCCAATGTCCCCGGTGGCCTGCTCGCGGCGCTGAAGCGGGCCGAAACTGTGCGGCGTGGCGCTCCAAAGTGGAATAGATGCCGGAACCGGGGGTAGCGTCAGCGTATGACACCTGGACGTCCTGTACCCCCGCCCCTTGCCAAACCATTGCCGGATATCGACACCCCAGCGAGCAGCGACGCGCCGACCGCCGGACCCACCTTGGCCGCTGCCTATGGCGCCACCGGACCCGGAAGCGGACTTGTTCCCCTGACCGTGTCCCGCAGGGCGCCCAAGGCGGACGACATTGAGATCGCCATCGACTTCTGCGGATTGTGCCACTCGGACGTACACGCCACCCGGGGCGAATGGGGCGGCGACACCTACCCGCTGATCCCGGGCCACGAGATTGTGGGCCGTGTCGCCCGGCTCGGTTCCGCCGTCGACGATTTCACGGTGGGGGAGCGTGTGGGCGTTGGCTGCCTCGTGGATTCCTGCCGAGAGTGCCACAGCTGCCTGGACGGCCTCGAGCAGTACTGCGAAAACGGCATTGTGGGAACGTACGGAGCCAAGGACCCCCGCAATGACGGCGCCATCACCCAAGGCGGATACGCCGCATCCATCGTAGTGGACCGTAACTATGTGCTGCGGGTCCCGGAGACCATGGACCCCGCCGCCGCGGCGCCCCTGCTGTGCGCTGGCATCACCACGTATTCGCCCTTGAAGCACTTTGAGGTCGAGGAGGGCGACGTGGTCGGTGTCATCGGACTGGGCGGCCTCGGCCATATGGCGGTCAAGATCGCCAAGGCCATGGGTGCCGAGGTCAAGGTCTTTACGACGTCGGAGAACAAGTTCGCGGCGGCGTGCGAGTTGGGCGCCGACCACGTCATCCTGTCCACGGACCCGGCCGCGATGGAAGCCGCGAACCGCAGCATTGACGTCATCATCGACACCGTCGCCGCGTCCCACGATCTCAACCCCTACTTCCGCACGCTGCGCCTGGATGGTGCGCTGTTCCAGTTGGGCCTGCCCCCGGAAGCGATGCCGGCAGTGAATCCCGGCCTGCTGATCCGGCGCCGGATCGCGTATGCGGGTTCGCTGATCGGCGGCATTGCCGAGACCCAGGAAATGCTGGACTTCTGCGCCGAGCACGGCGTAGTGTCCGACGTCGAGGTGATCGTGGCAGACCAGCTCAACGAAGCCTACGACCGCATGGTGGCCGGGGACGTGAAGTACCGTTTTGTCCTGGACGCCAGCACGCTGGGGTCCCCGGCGGAAAAGGCAGACGCATGAGCACTCTCTTCACCAAGATCATCAAGGGCGAGATCCCGGGCCGCTTTGTCTGGCGCGAGGACGACGTCGTGGCGTTCCTGACCATGGGCCCGCTGGCCGACGGCCACACCCTGGTGGTGCCCACCGATGAGGTGGACCGCTGGACGGACGCTTCGCCTGAGGTCCTCGGCCGCGTCATGGAGGTTGCCCGCAAAATCGGCGCCGTCCAGGTGGATGTATTCGACGCCGCCCGGGCCGGACTGATCGTAGCCGGCTACGAAATCAACCACATGCACGTCCACGTCTGGCCATCCACTTCGATGGCGGACTTTGATTTCGGCTCGGCGGACCAGCACCCGGATCCGGCCAGGCTGGACGCCAACGCGGAGAGGCTCCGCGAGGGCCTCCGCGCGGCCGGCCACGCGGAGCACGTTCCAAACGCCTAAGCCGCGGCGGCTAAATCCGGACACTAAATCCAGGACACCAGATCCCGGCCGCGCTGGCGCCGGTGCAGACCCCTCCCGAGAGGCCTACACCGGCGCCAGTACCTTGTTAAGCGCCGCGCGGATGCGTTTTTCCGAGACCGAATAGGCGGTCCCGAGCTCGACGGCGAAGAGGCTCACCCGCAGTTCTTCGATCATCCAGCGCACGTGGGTTAACTCCGCGCCGGCCCGCCGTCCCGGCAGCAGCGCGGAAACGGCGTCGTCGTAGTCGTCCTCGAGGGCCTGGATCGCGGCCATGTGCTGGGCGTCCCGCTGGACGTTGCCGGGCAGCTTCTCGAGGCGCTTTTCGATCGCTGCGAGGTAGCGGGGCAGCTGGCTGAGCTGGGCGTAGCCCGTGCGTGCCACGAAGCCGGGATATACGAGCTGCTCCAGTTGGCTCTTGACGTCGTTGAGCGAACTGATCAGGGCCAGGCTCGTCGTGCCTTTGAGCTGCTTCTCGATCCGGCGGGTGCTGGCCAGGATGCGTTCGACGACGGCGGTGACCGTGAAGACGGTGTCGATCAGCTCCGCCCGGACGGTCTCGTAGAGCGCCTTGAACGAGGCCTCGTCCCACGGCAGCTGCGCAGGCGTGAGCTTGTCGATCGCGGCGAGTGCGCAGTCAGCGATCAGCGCGCCTACGGAACCGTGCGGATTCTGGCTGAACGTCAGTTTTTCGGTGTTGTTCAGGTGCTCCAGGACGTAGCGGTCCGGCGGCGGCACCTTCAGGGCCAGGAGCCTGATGACACCGGCGCGCATGGCTTCCTGCTGTTCGGACGGCGTCTGGAACAGCCGTAGGGCCACGGAATTTCCCTCGTCGACCAGGGCGGGGTAGCCGGTGACGGTGTGCCCGCCAACGCTGCCTTGAACCTGGCGCTGGACGGTTCCGAACGTCCAATCTTTGAGTCCGGACACCTCGGCGAACCCGCCCGTGGCCGCGGCCACGGACGTTGCCGCTGCGGAGCGAGGGCCCGAGTCGGCGGCCGACGGCGACGTGCCGGCCCGTGCCGACCTGGCGGTGTCCTTCCTGTTCGTCAGGGCAGCGCCCTTCGCCTGGGGTGCCGTGGTGCCCGGTGTGGCACCGAGGGATTCCGCGATGGCCCGGCGGGTGGCAGGGGCGAGGCGCTCCTGCAGCGCGGTGAGGTCCTTGCCCTCATCCAGCACCTTGCCGCGGGAGTCGACCACACGGAAGCTGACCCGCAGATGCGCCGGCACGGCGTCCCAGTTCCAGGACCCCGGCGGGATGACCTGACCGCGGATGCGGCGCAGCACGAGTTCCAGCGAGGGCTCGAGCTCATCCGTGGCGGGATCGAAGTCGGCTTCCAGCGCGGCGACAGCCTGGCGTGCCACGTCAGGGGCAGGGACGAAGTTCTTGCGGATCTGCTTGGGCAGCGACTTGATAAGCGCTGTCACCAGTTCCACGCGCTGCCCGGGGATTAGCCAGCGGAAAGCGGCGTCGTCGAGCTGGTTCAGGAACAGCACCGGGACCTCGGCGGTGACGCCGTCGGAGGGATTCGGCGGCGAGCCGGGCGCGACGGGGTGGAACTCGTAGCTCAGCGGCAGCTCGAAGCCCTTGTGCAGCAGCGTCTTGGGGTAGGCCGAATCGTCCAGGGCCGCTGCGTCCTCGCTGATCAGCAAGGACTGGTCGAAATCGAGCAGCGCGGGGTCCTGCTGGCGTGCGTCCTTCCACCACTTGTCAAAGTGCCGCTCCGAGACGACGTCCCTGCCGATTCGGGCGTCGTAGAACTCGAACAGCGTCTCGTCGTCCACCAGGATGTCCCGCCGCCGCATCCGGGCCTCGAGTTCCTCGACTTCGTGGAGCAGTGCGCGGTTGCGGTGGAAGAACTTGTGGTGGGTCTGCCAGTCGCCTTCAACCAGGGCGTGACGGATGAAGAGTTCACGGCAGAGCTCCGGATCCACCTTGCCGTAGTTGACGCGCCGGCTCGGGATGATCGGCACGCCGTAGAGGGTGACCTTTTCGTGGGCCATCACCGCGCCCATCTTCTTGGACCAGTGCGGTTCGCTGTAGGTGCGCTTGACCAAATCAGGCGCCACTTGCTCGGCCCAGAGCGGATCGAACTTGGCTGCGACGCGGGCCCAGAGCCGGCTCGTCTCCACGAGTTCGGCCGCCATCACAAAGGTGGGGGACTTCTTGAACAGTGCAGAGCCCGGGAAGATCGCGAAGCGGCTGCCGCGGGCACCGGCGTACTCGCGCTTGCGCTCGTCGAGGATGCCGATGTGGCTCAGCAGCCCCGCGAGAAGGCTGATGTGGATGCCCTCATGGTTGCCCACCGGATCGGCAAGGCGCTTGTTGTCCAGGCTGATGCCCAGGGGCCGCGCGAGCTGGCGGAGCTGGGCAAAGAGGTCCTGCCACTCCCTGACCCGAAGGTAGTTGATGAACTCGTTGCGGCAGAGCCGGCGGAAGGCCGTGGAGGAGAGTTCCTGCTGCTTCTCCTGCAGATAGTTCCACAGGTTCAGGTAGCCGGTGAAGTCCGAGTTCTCGTCCCGGAAGCGGGCGTGCTTCTCCGCTGCGAGCTGCTGCTTGTCGGTCGGGCGCTCCCGCGGGTCCTGGATGGTCAGCGCCGCCGCCAGGATCATGACCTCCCGGACGCAGCCGCGCTTGCCGGACTCCACGATCATCCGGCCGAGCCTCGGGTCCACCGGCAGCTGGGCCAGCTGCTGCCCGACGGCGGTGAGGCCGCCACCGCTTCTCCCGGCAGCAGCGCCGGCAGCTGCTCCCGCGGGCCGCCGTCCGGAACGGCCGTCGCCGGACCCCTCCCGCTCCTGGCCCGCCGGCTCACGGGCGCCCGCAGCGGTCAGGGCGCCGAGCTCGCGCAGGAGGCTGACGCCGTCGTTGATGGCACGCGAATCCGGCGGCTCGACGAACGGGAAGTTCTCCACATCCTTCGGGCCGCGGGCCACGCCCATGGCGGTCATCTGCAGGATGACGGCCGCAAGGTTGGTGCGCAGGATCTCCGGGTCCGTGAACAGCGGCCGGGACTCGAAGTCCTCCTCGGAGTACAGCCGGATCGCGATGCCGTCAGAGACACGGCCGCAGCGGCCCGAGCGCTGGTTGGCCGAGGCCTGGGAGACACGCTCGATCGGCAGCCGCTGAACCTTGGTCCGGTGCGAGTAGCGCGAGATGCGCGCCGTGCCGGTATCAATGACGTACTTGATGCCGGGGACCGTCAGCGAGGTTTCGGCGACGTTGGTGGCCAGCACAATCCGGCGTTTGCTGCCGGGGTGGAAGACCTTGTGCTGCTCCTGCAGGCTGAGCCGGGCGAAGAGGGGGAGGACCTCAGTGCCAGTCAGTCGCCGGTTGGACTGGATGCGGGCGTTGAGCGCCTCCGCCGCATCACGGATTTCGCGCTCGCCGGAGAAGAAGATGAGAATGTCGCCCTGCGCTTCCAGCGCGAGTTCGTCGACGGCGTCGCACACCGCATCGAGCGGGTCCCGGTCCTCCTCGAGTTCGTCGTCCGAGGCTGAGCCTTCCCCGGCTCCGTCTTCGGCGCCGGCCGCGCCGCCGGCCGGCTGGGACAGCGGTCGGTAGCGAATTTCCACCGGGAACGTCCGGCCTGAGACTTCGATGATGGGGGAGGGCTCTGCGTCGCTGCCGAAGTGCTTGGCGAAGCGCTCGGGATCGATGGTGGCCGAAGTGATGATGATCTTCAGGTCCGGACGCTGTGGCAGGATCCGCTTGAGGTAGCCGAGGATGAAGTCGATGTTGAGGCTGCGCTCATGGGCCTCGTCGATGATGATGGCGTTGTATTTGCGCAGCAGCTTGTCGCGCCGGATTTCCGCCAGCAGGATGCCGTCGGTCATGAGCTTGACCTTGGTGGAGCGGCTGACCTCGCCGGTGAAGCGGACCTGGAATCCCACCTCCTGGCCGATCTCCACACCGAGTTCCTCCGCGATGCGCTCTGCGACAGTGCGGGCTGCGAGGCGGCGCGGCTGGGTGTGGCCGATCAGCCCGTTCTCGCCCAGGCCGAGCTCCAGGCACATCTTCGGTATCTGGGTGGTCTTACCCGAGCCGGTTTCCCCGGCGATGATGGTCACCTGGTTGGCCGCGATAGCGGCCATCAGATCTTCGCGCCGCTCGGAAACCGGCAGCTCGGCAGGATAGGAAATATGGAATGTCATGGCTGGAGACAGTCTACTGGGGCGGACTGTCCGCCGGGCGGCGACGGCGGCTGTTGACTCACGCCGTCAGCCCACTTCTTCGGCGCTGCTTGTCAGTCACGCACTTCATTTCGCGCTGTTCAGTGGCGCTGTTCAGCGGCACTGTTCATTCGCGCAGTTCCGGCGCATGTTGAGGGCCCGGCTCGATGAGCCGGGCCCGGCGGACGTGTGGACTTCGTGCGTGACGACTTAGAAGTTCCGCAGCGTGTAGTTGACACTCGGCAGGTCCCGGGCCATCCAATACTCTTCCGAACGGACGGGGGGAGTGTGGCCGAGGCCATCCTTGCGGAGGGCGGCGATGGTGGCGGTGGCGCCGGCAAGAACCAGGATGATGAGGGCTATTCCGAGGAGTTCCATACCTCTATGGTTCTCCCGTCCGCACCTCAAAAAAAGTGGCAGAAATGACCAAAAAGCTATAATTTCTGCCACTGTTTCTGCCAGAATGAAGTCATGATCAAATCAGTGGCACTGATCGTGGTCCCCAACTTCTCGATCTTCGAGTTCGCGACCGCCTTCGAGGTTTTCGGCATCGATCGTTCAGCCCGCGGGACCGGCGTTCCCGCCTTCGATTTCCGGGTCTGCACGCCCGCGCCGGGCGATGTGCAGCTCAAATCCGGGCTCTCAATGCACGTCGGCCTCGGGCTGGATGCGGCTGCCGACGCAGACCTGGTGGTGATGGCGCCGTACGGCCGGGACGAGGACGTTCCCGAGTCCGTCCTGGACACGCTGCGCGCCGCCCATGCCCGCGGCGCCTGGGTGATGTCCATCTGCTCCGGGGCTTTCGCCCTGGCCCGCGCGGGCCTGCTCGATGGACGCCGCTGCACCACGCACTGGCACTACTCCCAGGAACTGGCCAGCCGATACCCGGCTGCCATAGTGGATGAGAACGTCCTCTACGTCGAGGACGACCGGATCATCACAAGCGCCGGGACGGCCGCGGGAATCGACGCCTGCCTGCACCTGATTCGCGTTGAATTCGGAGCCAAGGTGGCCGCCGGCATAGCCCGGGACATGGTGGTCCCGCCGCACCGGGACGGCGGACAGGCCCAGTACATTGACCGGCCCATTCCGCAGTGCGGCTCGGAGCCCATGGAGCGGCTGCTGCAATGGATGGTCCGGCACCTGGAGCAGGAACACGCCGTCAATGAACTGGCCGCCCGGGTCCATATGTCGCCGCGGACGTTTGCGCGGCGCTTCCGCGCGGAAACGGGCGCGACTCCGGCGGCGTGGCTCAATTCCCAGCGGGTGCTGCGTGCCCAGGAGCTGCTGGAAACCACGGAGCTCAACATTGACGAAATCGCGCGGGAATCCGGCTTCGGACATTCGGTTCTCTTGCGGCACCACTTTGCGAAGGCGCTGGACACCAGCCCGCAGTCCTACCGGCGCACCTTCCGGGGGCACCTGGCCACGGCCTAGCGGCCGCGGCCTGGCAGCCCGGTGACAAGCACGGCGTGGCAACCCCGCCGCTAGGCCGGATCCCGCGGCGCCGTATGCTCGGCCGCGGCGCGGGCGCAGTCGACGAGGTCGCGCCAGGGACCTGTCAGCTCGCGCTCCGGGAGGACAGCCCGGCGTTGATCGGCCCGGATGCTGTACATGAACCGGTCCGGCTGTCCGCTCGCCCCGCCGGGCCCCGCGACGGCATCCCAGGGGCACGCCTCAATCAGGGGCTGCCACCGGTCAGTGTCCTCCGGGGGCGTGGGCTGCACGGTCCACGTCCGCTTCATGCCGGCAATGCCGCCGCTGCGCTGGACAGTTATTTTCATCGGACTCGGATCTTCATCGGGCCGGGATCTTCATCGGTCTGGATCTTCAACCGACTCGGACCTGCGGTAGCCTTGGCCTATCGTCGGGCTCCTGGGAGCTTTACCTTCACAGTTTCCCACGCGGAGCGCACGGCGTCATGCTCTTTTGAATTGTCCCCGAAGAGCTCCTTGGCGGATGCGGCAGTGGCCTTCGCGAAGGCGCCGAACGTGGCGTTCGGCGCCAGCGAGCCGCCTGTCAGGGTCTCGTACCAGATCTGTCCGGGGGCATCCCAGGCGTTGCCGCCCAGTGCAGTGGCAACCAGGCAGAACGCCCGGTTCGGGATACCGGAGTTGATGTGTACGCCGCCGTAGTCGGCGCTGGTGCGAACATACCCGTCCATGGAGTCCGGCTGCGGGTCCTTGCCGAGCACATCGTCGTCGTAGGCGGTGCCCGGCGCCTTCATGGAACGCAGGGCGCTGCCCTGGACCTGGTCCGTAAACAGCCCTTCGCCAATCAGCCAGCTCGCCTCCGCGGCGGACTGCTGCTTTGCATGCTGCTCCACAAGGGCGCCGAAGACGTCCGACATGGATTCGTTGAGCGCGCCGGCCTGGTTCCGGTAGTTGAGGCCGGCCGAGTACTGCGTGACGCCGTGGGCGAGCTCGTGGCCGATCACGCTCAGCGACTTCGTGAAACGCTCGAACACCTCGCCGTCACCGTCGCCGAACACCATCTGCCGACCATCCCAGAACGCGTTGTCGTAGCGGTCGCCGTAATGGACGGTGGCTTCGAGGGGAAGGCCCTGTCCGTCGATCGAGTCGCGGTCAAAGGCGTCGGCGTAGAGCCGGTGGGTGTGGCCCAGCCCGTCGTACGCTTCGTCCGTGGCAAGGTCCCCCGTGGGCGGCTCTCCCTCCTTGCGGACGGGGCTGCCGGGCAGCTGCTCCAGATGCCGGGCGTCATAGATAGTGCGCTCCGGTGTCCCCGGCTTGAGCCCCCGCATGCCAAGGTGCGCGGGCGGGGACGGCTCCGTGCGGGCTGCCTGGAAGCCCTTGACGTGCCGAAGTGCCTTCCGTGCGGCCTCGGCAGCGGCCAGGAGCCGCGGTTCATCCTGGGCAGCCAATCGGCGGAGCAAATAAGGCGGCACGATTGAACAGAACACATGGGGTGACCCGGACACATGGGGGGACCGGGGCAAATGGGTCGACCCGTCCAGACGGGTTGACCCGCGCCTATTGGTTGAACCGTAAATGTGAGACATATGAGACATGTGAGACCCCTTCATGCTTCGGGGCGTACCGACTAGCCGCCACCGATGAAAACAGCCTACGAGTGGGCACCGACAATCGGCAGCGGCAAAGGCGATGGATTTCCGCGTTCTTTTCGCGGGATTAATTGCGCTGGGCCCGTTCACCTGCCGCACAGCCGCAGCAAAGACTCCCGGGTGGCGTACCCGCAAAAAAACCCCGCCGTCTCACTGAAACGGCGGGGTCTGTTGGCGGTGCCAATATTTTGTGCCCTCGATAGGATTCGAACCTACGACCTTCTGCTCCGGAGGCAGACGCTCTATCCCCTGAGCTACGAGGGCATCCAGGGTTCCTGCCGTTACCGGCGGGACGTCCTAGAGCTTAGCAGGAAGGTGGCCTCCAACGGAAAATCGGCACCGATTTGTGGATTCTTGTGTGCGCCAAGTGCGCATCGAGTGCGCGTCGAGTGCGTGAAATGTCCCTGTGCGGGCGGGCCGTGTCAGTAGCCGGTGAAGGAATCCACATGGACGCGGCGGGCGCCCGCGCCACGAGCCGCGGCCCGCAGCGAACGCACGCTGGCGGGCGATCCGGAGATGAAGACTTCTCGGTCCGCGACGTCGGGGACCAACTCCTTGAGCGCCGCCGAGTCAATCCTGCGGGGGCCGGCGTCCTGCATAAAGGCCGGCGGCACCGAGCCGTCAGCAAGCCGGGCCAGGATGTGGGCACCGGAACGCTGCAGTTCCTCGGCATAGGCGAGTTCCGCGGGATTCTTTGCCAGATATAGCAGGACGACGTTCCGGATTCCGGCTGTGCCCGTGCCTGCGGTTCCGGCTGTGCCCGCGCCTGAGGACCCGGCTGAGCCCGCGCCTGCGGCTGAGCCGTCGGCCAAATGGGCCATGTACGGGGTGATGCCGATGCCGGCCGCGATCAGCAGCACGGGGGTGGCCGGGTCCCGGGGCAGGATGAAATCGCCTCCCACTGTGGTCGCCGTCAGCGTGTCGCCCGGTGCCAGGGCCAGCAGTGACTGCTTGGCAGAGGACACCGGCTCCGCCGTGCCAACTCCGATCGTCAGCACGGGTGCGTCCGGCGCGCTGGTCAGGCTGAACACGCGCCGGATTCCCTTTCCATCGCCCTTGCCGGCGGCCTTGTCCGGCGGCAGGTGCAGTTCCAGTGACTGTCCCGGGGTGAAGCGCAGCGGACGGTCCGGCCGGAAGCTGAATTCCGTCGTCGTGGGGGTCAGCGGCCGGGAGCCCTCAAAGCGCAGCCGCACCCCGCCGCGCTGCCCGACGGCGAAGGCCAGCGCGTTGCCCACCAGCAGTGCCAGTTCGGGCGAGTTGGCCACAACGCCCAGGTTGTAGGGGACGGCGAAGAGCACCCCGACGACGGCGGCCAGCGCCAGCTGCTGCCAGCGCCGCGGGGGCAAAGTGAGCGGCTCGGTGAGCATGAATCCGACGAAGAACAACACCGGACGCTGCGCGAGGCTCTGCCACAGAGCCTCGGGAAGCTCCAGCCCGGCCCGGAGCAGGTCCGTGGCCACGATGGACACGGCGACCACCGTGAACACGGCGGCCATGATCAGCTTCCGGGTCCGGTAGAGGGCCAGCAGAACCCCCGGCAGCACCAGCCAGAGCATCGCCGGCGTCGCCGCCCACCAGGTGGCAATGTTGAGCCCGGTCAGCGCGGCGAGGAACGCGCCGGCCGCCGCCGGATTGAAGATGTGGCGGCCGCGCCAGGCCAGCGCGTACTTCGAAGCCGAGGCCAGCACGCAGGCCAGCGCGACGCCGGCGATTTCCGCCAGCTGGAGCCCCTGGGTCAGCTGGCTGGGCCAGAACAGGAAGTACAGCAGCAGGCCGGTGATGAACGAGGATTCCGTGTGCGGCCGCACGTGGAAGAGCGCGGCCAGCGCCTGGTTGGACGCGTACGTCAAGCCCAGGCACAGGGCAAGGTGGGCCAGCATTTCCGGCAGCCCGAACGTCAGCCAGCCCAGCACATTGAGCAGCAGGCTGTAGCCGGCCAGGACGGCCAGGACCCAGAGCACCAGCCGGTACATCGTGAGCCGGCCCAAGGCTGTCTCCAGTCTCGAGCCGAGCGGAGTGGTGGTGATGGCAGTCATGAAAACAGCGCCCCTTCAAAATAGCCGGAATACTCCGCGTGCCCGTCCGAATAGGTCGTGAGCCAGGCGAATTCAAACTCCTGCTCCAGCCGCGGACCGTCGACAAAGAACAGTGCGGTGGCGAGCGCGTCCGCCACCATCGCCGTCCCGGCCATGGCCCAGCTGGCCACGACGGTTCTCACCGGCGCCCCCGTGGTGCCGTCCAGGACATGATGGAACCCGTCGCCCCAGGCCCGCCGGTTGGCTGCGGACGCGCAGAGGGCACCGGTTCCCAGCTGGACGGTGCCGATCGCCCGGGTGGGATCGTAGGGATGCTCGAGGGCAACCGCCACCGGTTCCGGCCCCGGATTCAGCAGGTCCCCGCTGGCGTCGATGAAGTGCTCGGCGCAGCCGCCGTCCCGGAGTTCGGCGGAGAGCAGGTCGGCCAGCTGCCCCTTGCCGGCCGCGCCGACGTCGATCACCACCGGAGCCGCCGTGGTCACCGCGGTGCCCTGCCAGTCCAGCACATCCTCCCACCGGGGAGCGGGAAGCGGATCGCCGCCCGGCACCAGGGTGTACGCGGCATCATAGCCAAGGCGCTCCAGGCTGCCGCCGATGAGCGGGGTCATTGCCCCGTCGGTGAGCCGGTACAGCGTGCTGTACAGC
>JBKPJW010000469.1:0-15289 GCA_046730875.1 Actinomycetota bacterium
AAGAACCGCTCGGCGTCGCGCCGCCGTGGGCGGGCGGCGCGGTGGGCCCGTCCGCCGGCTTCGTGTCCGTGGGACTGGCAGGAGTGGCCCTCTGCCTCGTGGGACTCGTCCTGCAGCACGCGCGGCGCCGCCGACTTGCCCACGTCTGACGGTTACCCGCCTGGCCCCTCCCGGGTCAGCGGGTCAAGGGGGCCATCTGCCGGTTGAATGAACCGGGATTAACGACGCCGGCGGGCGGGCCTTCGGGGGCCCGCCCGCCGGCGTCGTCATGGGGATGCAGGGAAACTATGACGTGGTTCTTGACCCGCCGGGCGTCGGCCCGGGCCAACTGACGGGATTAGTTGACGGGGCCGGTGTACTTCTCGCCCGGGCCCTTGCCCGGAGCGTCCGGGATGATCGATTCCTCGCGGAAGGCCAGCTGGAGTGAGCGCAGTCCGTCGCGCAACGGCCCCGCATGCTGGGAGCCGATTTCCGGCGCTGCGGCGGTCACCAGTCCGGCAAGGGCGGTGATCAGTTTGCGGGCCTCGTCCAGGTCCTTGAGTTCCTGGGCGTCTTCCTCGGCGGCGAGGCCGAGCTTCACTGCTGCGGCGCTCATCAGGTGCACAGCGGCGGTAGTGATGACCTCGATCGCGGGGACTTCCGAGATGTCGCGGACCTGCTGCGAGACGTCGGCCTGGGCGGCTGCGGGCTCAAAGACGTGGGAATTACGATCTGATGTGCTCATGCTGGTAAGCTTGTCACAGACCGACTGATTGTCGTTATTCTGTTGCGGAACCGGCAGGGAACCAATCCCGTGGGAAACCACGGTTAGGGAATCCATGCTTTTGGAAACTCGTCCGACGCACACGTGCGTTGAACGGGTGTCTTTCTGTAGAGTTGACTTTTAGTTTGCAAGCGGAGTTCTCTCCCACCCGCGTCAGCCGCGAAACTTCCTTCGGGAAGCCCCTCCCTCCGGGAGTCAAGGTTGCCGGGTACCTGGTCGGGTACTACCTCGGACTCCGGTCCGCAGGAAGTGCATGGCGCCTCATTGAGGGCGGCATCTCCGATCTCGAGGCCTTCGATTGCTCCGGCAATTGGGGGCCTTCTCTTTTTGCCGGTGGAATACCCCTCACGAACACAGGAGCTTTAACATTAGCGAGCCAAGAATCAATGAGCGTATCCGCGTCCCCGAGGTGCGGCTGGTCGGCCCTGCAGGCGAACAAGTAGGAATTGTCCGTATTGAGGATGCCCTGCGTTTGGCTGCCGAGTCCGACCTTGATCTCGTTGAAGTTGCACCGCAGGCCAAGCCTCCGGTGTGCAAGCTGATGGACTTCGGCAAGTACAAGTACGAAGCCGCTGTCAAGGCGCGCGAGGCCCGGAAGAACCAGACCAACACGGTCCTGAAGGAAATCCGCTTCCGCCTGAAGATCGACACCCACGACTACGAGACGAAGCGCGGCCACGCGCTCCGCTTCCTCGGTGCCGGTGACAAGGTCAAGGCTATGATCCAGTTCCGCGGCCGTGAGCAGCAGCGTCCCGAGATGGGCATCCGCCTGCTCCAGCGCTTCGCCGACGACGTCGCCGAAGTCGGCGTGGTGGAGTCCAGCCCGCGAATCGACGGCCGCAACATGGTCATGGTGGTTGGTCCGCTGAAGAACAAGGCTGAAGCCAAGGCAGAGGCCCGCCGTGCAACGCAGCGCGCAGAAGCCAAGGCGGAGAACGAGGCCAGGGCTTCGGGACGCGTCGACGTCTCCGGCGGCAACGCTCCGCTGACCCAGACCTTGTCGGACCTTCTGCCGGAAGGTTTCAGCGTAGAGACGGAGGCTCCCGCAACGGAGGCTCCCGCGGTCGAAGAGACGCAGTCTGAGGAGACCAAGGTCCAGGAGACCGAGGCCGTGGAGACCAAGGTTGAACCGGCCAAGGTTGAAACAGCCAAGGTTGAAGAGACGGCAGCCCCGCAGGCCCCGGTCGAAGAGACCAAGGCCGTCGAGGCTCCCGCCCAGGAAGCACCGAAGGAAGCTGCTCCCAAGGCAGCCGAAAAGCCGGTAGCAGCCAAGGCTCCCGCGGCTCCGAAGGCCGCCGAGAAGCCGGTGGCAGCCAAGGCTCCGGCAGCTCCGAAGACCGCCCCGGCTCCGAAGGCCGCTCCGGCGCCTGCGGCTAAGGCTCCTGAGGAAAAGGCTGCGGAAGCCGCTCCGGCGGCAGCGCCGAAGCCGGTTGCCGCGCCGAAGCCGGTGCCGAGGCCTTCAGCGCCGAAGCCCGCCGCACGGCCGGCCGCCCCGCGGGCAGCCGCCAAGCCTGGCAGCAAGAAGACCAACTAGTTCATGGCTGCCGGACAGCAATGTCCGGCAGCAAGCAACCAGCACGCCGCCCGCAGGGGCGGCTGCACGAAGAGCTGCAGACTTTTCTGCGGATACGTAAGGAGATCGGTTCCCATGCCGAAGATGAAGACCCACAGTGGTGCTAAGAAGCGCTTCAAGCTGACCGGCAGCGGCAAGCTGCGCCGCCAGCAGGCCAACCGCCGCCACTACCTCGAGCACAAGTCCTCCAGGCTGACCCGTCGCCTTGCCGGCGACAAGATCGTCTTCAAGGGCGACGCCAAGGTCATCCGGAAGATGCTCGGCATCTAAGTTCCAAGTTCTCTGACTGTTCGCCACCTGGCAGCAGTCAACTACCAAAAAGGCTTCTCAGGCCAGCCGGACCGTTCCGGCAGTAGACGCTTGGGATCAGAATTTTCGAAGGAGTACGCACGTGGCACGTGTGAAGAGGGCGGTCAACGCCCACAAGAAGCGCCGGGTTATCCTTGAGCGCGCAAAGGGCTACCGTGGACAGCGTTCACGCCTGTACCGCAAGGCCAAAGAGCAGCTGCTGCACTCGTTTGTGTACAGCTACGGCGACCGCAAGAAGAAGAAGGGCGACTTCCGCCGTCTTTGGATCCAGCGCATCAACGCTGCTTCCCGCGCCAACGGCCTGACTTACAACCGCCTGATCCAGGGCCTGAAGGCCGCTGAGGTTGAGGTTGACCGCCGCATGCTGGCCGAGCTGGCCGTCTCTGACGCCAACGCCTTCGCCGCGCTGGTCAAGGTCGCCAAGGACTCGCTGCCCGCCGACACGTCCGCTCCGGCCGTCCAGGCTGAAGCCGCTCCGGCCGCCAAGAAGCCTGCCGCCAAGAAGGCCGCCGCCAAGAAGCCGGCTGCCGAGAAGGTCGCCGCTGACGAGGCTGCTGAGTAGTACCACGCACCCCGTTCAAGAACCGGTCGCAAAAGCTACTAAGGTTCTTATATGAACGAAACCGGGCGCCCGCAAGACTTTCCACTTTCCAATCCCCGAGCTGATCGGGTGAGGAAGGTGGCACAGCTTGCCGGGCGCCCGGCCCGTTTAAAGCGCAGCGAGTTCCTGGCGGAGGGCCCGCAGGCTGTCCGGGAGGCCCTGGCCCTGCACCAGAAAAGGATCGCCGCGGGGGAGCCGGGCGTCGTCTTTGAGGTTTACGCGAGCGAGGCCTGCCTGGACCGGCACCCGGACCTGGAGACACTCGCGGAGGGCACCACCGCATTCCTCGCCACAGACGAAGTGCTGGCTGCGATGGCGGACACGGTCACCCCGCAGGGCATTCTCGCGGTCTGCGGCTTCGTGGACGTGAGCCTTGAGCAGGTCCTCGAAGCACGCCCGCGACTGGTTGCCGTGCTGTGCCAGGTCCGGGACCCCGGCAATGCCGGCACCGTGCTCCGGGCCGCCGACGCCGCCGGGGCGGACGCGGTAATCCTGACAGGATCCAGCGTGGACATCTACAACCCCAAAGCCGTCCGCTCGACGGCGGGGTCGCTCTTCCACTTGCCGGTGGTGCTTGGCGCCGACGTCGCAGACGTGGTGGCCCGGTGCAAGGAACGCGGAATCGGAGTCCTGGCCGCGGACGGCCAGGGGCAGCTGAACCTGGACGTGCTGCAGGATCAGAATGCGGCGCGCCGCCTCGGGGCGTCTCCGGCGGTTTCGGACTACGCCCTCGAGAACCCCACTGCGTGGCTCTTCGGCAACGAAGCCCAGGGCCTGTCCGAGGAGGAACTCGCCCTGGCGGACCACCGGGTGGCGGTGCCGGTCTACGGCGGAGCGGAAAGCCTGAATCTCGGTACAGCCGCCACGGTCTGCCTCTACGCCAGCGCCCGCTCCCAGCAGTCGTCCTAGGGGGCTTTGCAGGCCCAGGGTTCCGCAGGGATAGATGACCAAACAAAAATAGCGGGGCCCACCGAATGGTGGGCCCCGCCGTCGTCTCTGGCACCGCCGCCTCACGGGATGTGGGCGGTCAGTTGGGTGCGGAATTACGTGGTCTTGTTGCGTCCTGTGATGGCGCCGTAGATGCCGGCTACGGCGAGGCCGCCGACGATTGCCAGGAGCCAGGAACCGAGATTCCAGAATTCCATCTTGCCGCCGCCGAAGAGAAGGTCGCCGATCCAGCCACCTACGATGGCTCCGACGACGCCGAGTACCAGGCTGGTCACCCAGCCGCCGCCGACCCTGCCGGGCATAACGGCCTTTACGATTGCACCTACTATGAGTCCGAGAATGATCCAGCCAAGAAAGCCCATGTCTCCTCCTACATATTCGTCGGCATCCAAATTGTGAATCCCGAATATGGCTTCAAGCTAACATAGGCCTGATTGCTTGTCAGCAGGGGACTACCCAATCGTTACTTGGCCGTAGTGGCCTGCAGCGGTTCGGTGGATGACCGGAAGCGGGTACGGTATTCATGCGGGTTCAGGCGCTTCCGGTCCCGTGCACATCCCGAAAAACCCCGTAAGGAGAAGGTCACGTGGCTGCAAATGGCGGTACCAAGGCGATAGTCGCGGCACTGGCCGCCAACCTGACCATCGCCGTGTTGAAGTTCGTCGCCTACTTTTTGACGCTGTCCTCCTCCATGCTGGCTGAGGCCATTCACTCGCTCGCAGACTCCGGCAACCAGTTGCTGCTGCTGGTCGGCGGCAAGCGCGCGCAAAAGAAGGCCAGCCCCGAACATCCCTTCGGCTACGGCCGTGAGCGCTACATCTACGCCTTCATCGTCTCGATCGTGCTTTTCAGCGTGGGCGGCCTGTTCGCGTTGTACGAGGCCTGGGAGAAAATCCAGCATCCGCACGCCATTGAAGGGGACTTCTGGTGGGTGCCGCTGGCTGTCCTGATCGGCGCGATCATTGCCGAGTCCTTCTCCTTCCGGACAGCGATCCTCGAATCAAACCACGTCCGGGGAAAGCAGGGCTGGGTCAAGTTCATCCGTAATGCCAAGCAGCCGGAACTCCCGGTCATCCTGCTCGAGGACTTCGGCGCCCTGGTGGGCCTGGGGTTCGCGCTCTTGGGTGTGAGCCTGACCCTCCTGACCGGGAACGGCATCTGGGATGCCCTGGGCACCGCCATGATCGGTCTGTTGCTCGTGGCGATCGCTGTGGTGCTGGCCCTGGAGACGAAGTCCCTGCTGCTGGGCGAGTCCGCCACGCGCGACGACGTCGCCAGGATCCGCTCCGCGATCGAGGCTGGCGGAACCAGCATCATCCACCTCAAGACCCTGCACCTCGGGCCGGAGGAGCTGCTGGTGGCGGCCAAGATTAGCATCGGCCGCACGGACTCGGGCCAGGACATCGCGAAGGCGATTGACGAGGCAGAGGTCCGGATCCGCGAAGCCGTGCCGATTGCCCGGGTCATCTATCTGGAACCGGACGTGCAGCGCGTCAACGCGCCCTGACCCGTCCGGCTGCCCTGAAGGCAGACGGTGGCCCCTCAACAGAGGGCAGTTTCTCAACAGAGGGCAGTCTCATATAGAAACGGCAGCCCCGTCCAGTACGAACTGGACGGGGCTGCCGTTGATTTTGACCACGTGCTTTATGACCACGTCCCGCCTGTTTAGCGCGAGCCGGCGGATGAATTCGCTGGCTCTCTGTGCGCCCAAGGGATCTTGCCGCGGCTCAGGCAAGTTAAGACGCTAGCGGCCGCCTGCGTTCCACGGCGCCGCTGATGGCCGCGACCCCTAGTCCCAGGACCGCCAGGACCGCGCCCACGAGTGCTGGCGCGACATAACCCCAGCCCCAGGCGATCACGAGACCGCCGAGGAAGGCTCCCAGCGCGTTGGCAACGTTGAGCGCCGCATGATTGAGCGAGGAGGCCAGCGACGGTGCGTCGGGGGAAGCGTCCAGAAGCCTGGTCTGGAGTGCCGGAACCAGCATGGACCCGGCAGCACCAACCACGAACACCATGATCAGCGCAGACCAGGCCCAATGGACCGCAACGGCGTAAACCACCAGTGCCACGGCTGTGGCGGGCAGCACCCTGTAGATCGTGCCCATCACGGACCGGTCGGCAATCCGGCCGCCGGCGATGTTGCCCACCACCATGCCCACTCCGTACAGTGCCACCACCAGGGGCAGCCAGGCTGCCGGGAGACCGGCCACGGACGTCATGGTGTGCGCAATGTACGTGTAGGTCGCGAAGAACCCGCCGAAGCCGACGATCCCGACCAGGATGGCGAGCCACACCTGCAGCCGCTTGAGCGCGCCGAGTTCACGGCGGAAGCTGGCATCTGCGTGCGGCTTCTGGAACGGGACGAACTTCCATAACATCGCGAGCGTCATGATGCCGATCAGGCCGACCAGCAGGAACAGCAGCCGCCACCCGTAGCTTTGGCCCAGCCACGTGGCGAACGGCACGCCGATCACGTTGGACACCGTCAGTCCGGCCATGACCATTGAGATGGCCCACCCCCGCTTGGTCGGCGCCACCAGGGACGCCGCAATTACCGCCGCGACCCCGAAGAAGGCGCCGTGGGGAAGTCCCGCGGCGAACCGGGACACCAGCATGGAGCCGTAGTCCGGGGCGAGGAACGAACTGAGGTTGGCGATACTGAAGAAGAGCATGAGGCCCAGGGCCAGGTGCTTCCGCGGGAGCTTGGCCCCGACGGCGGCAAGCACGGGCGCACCGATCACGACGCCCAGTGCATAGGCCGAAATCAGGTGGCCGGCCTCCGGAGTGCTGATGTTCAGGCCCTGCTCAATCTCCTTGAGCAGGCCCATCATGGTGAACTCAGTAGTGCCGATGCCGAACCCGCCCATGGCAAGGGCAATGATGGCCATGGCGACGGGACGGGCACGGGTCGGGGACGACGCCGGGGCGTGGGTGGTGGTTGTCATACGTCTTTTCGCTGAGATTTGCCGGGTAGTGTCCGGAGGAGTCGGCCAGATAAATATGTTTTTAAGAACTGGGAAGGGGCGCCGGATATTCCGCGACTGATTCGGGCGGCCGCCTCCACTATTCTCCCCTACCCGGCCGCCTCCGCCCCCCGGCCGCTCGGTACGCACGCTGCCCTGGTTCCCCGGCGTCGTCCGCTTTCCCGTTGCGCTTTCCTGTTCCCCCGGCGCTTCCGTCGCACGCCTAGACTTGGATGCGTGACTGAACTCATCGGCGTCGTAGGCGGCGCAGTAGTGGACTCCCTGGTTGAACCGGCCCGGCTGCTTGTGGCGCGGCGCACAGCGCCCCCACAATTTGCCGGAATGTGGGAGTTCCCTGGCGGAAAGGTGGAAGCGGATGAGGCAGCAGAAGACGCCTTACACCGCGAGCTTCGGGAAGAACTGGGCGTGCTGGTGCGACTCGGCTCCGAGCTGCCGGCGGAGTCCGCCACGGGTTGGCCGCTCAACGACAGGGCTGCGATGAGGGTCTGGTTTGCCGAGCTCACCGACGGTGAGCCCCGGCCGCTGGAGGATCACGACGAACTGCGCTGGCTCGACCTCCGCGATCCCGATGAGGTCCTGGGCCTGCCGTGGATCCCGGCGGACTTCCCGATCGTCGAAGCCCTTCTGGCGGCTGTCCGCGCCGGCGGGCCGCGCGGCGTGGGAGCAGAGCTGATTCGCTGACCCGGATGGTCCCGCGCCACGGGTAGGCACCTCTCGCCAAACCTTGGGCATGCGCCTAGTCTGAACGCAATTGAGAGGAGTGGCCCGTGCAGGTGGGTGTCGGACGAGAGCAGCGAGCCGGAGAACGCCGGGTGGCGGCGACACCGGAGACAGTACAACAGCTGACAGGCCTGGGACTCACGCTTCTGGTGGAGAGTGGCGCCGGAGCGGAGGCCGGGTTCGAGGACGCCGCGTTCAAAGAGGCCGGCGCGACTGTGATCGCCGAGCTCCCCTTCGAAGCCCTCAACGTCTTGCTGCATGTCCGCCCGCTCACCCCGGAAACTGCCGCCCGGCTCCGGCCCGGCTCGGTCACCATCGGCCTGGCATCGCCGGCCTCGGAACTGCCGACCGTCCGGGCGCTGGCCGCCGCCGGGATCACTTCCTTCGCCCTGGAGCTGCTTCCGCGGATCTCCCGGGCACAGTCCATGGACGCGCTTAGCTCGCAGGCCCTTGTCTCGGGCTACCGGGCAGTGCTGGAAGCCGCCTTGCGGTATCCCCGGTTTTTCCCGCTCTATATGACTGCAGCCGGCACCATTCCGCCGGCCAGGGTGCTGGTCCTCGGGGCCGGTGTCGCCGGGCTGCAGGCGATCGGCACAGCGAAGCGGCTGGGGGCGCGGGTTTCGGCCAATGACATCCGCGCCGCCTCGGCCGACGAGGTTGCCTCGATGGGCGGCACTTTCATCGACCTGGACGTTGATGCGGCGGCAGAAGGAACGGGCGGCTACGCCCGCGCCCTGGGCGAGGACCGGGCGCAGCGCCAGCGCAGCCTCCTTGCCCCGCACGTCGCGGCGGCGGACGTCCTGATCACGACGGCGGCCGTGCCCGGCCGGGCCGCCCCCTTGCTGGTCACCACCGATATGGTGACCAGCATGCGGGCCGGGTCAGTCGTCGTCGACCTCGCTGCGGAGTCCGGCGGCAACGTTGAAGGCGTCATCGCCGGCCAGGACGTCCAGGTGCCGGTCGACGGCGGCTCGGTCACGCTTGTGGGGCTGCAGGACGCGGCGTCCGCGATGCCGTCGGATGCGTCGCGGCTCTTCGCGCGGAACGTCAGCAACTTCCTGGCCCTCATGACCGACTGCGGCTCGGTTGTCCCGGACTTCGACGACGACGTGGTCGCCGGAACCTGCCTGACCCACAAGGGTGCCGTGCGGCACGCGCCAACCGCGGCAGCACTGGAAGCGGGGGCCTGATGGGCCCGGTCGCGTTGCTGACAGTGGTGGTGCTCTCGGTGTTTGTCGGTTTCGAAGTGGTCTCCAAGGTGACCAGCAAGCTGCACACGCCGCTCATGTCCGGCGCCAACGCCATCCACGGCATCATCCTGGTGGGTGCCATCATCGTGGCCGGACAGGCCAGCGACCCGTGGGTGCTCGCCATCGCCCTCCTGGCAGTGGTCCTGGCCACCGCCAACCTGGTGGGCGGCTTCGTGGTCACGGACCGGATGCTGGAGATGTTTAGCGCCCATAAACGGGAACACAAACCGGCGCACAAACCGGAACGAACCGGCCTGGCCACCGCCGCCGGAACTGCGGCCCCCGGAACTGCGGGGGAGCGACAGCCCGGTGATGAGGCCGTCGGTGATGAGGCCGTGGGTGATGGGGCTGTCGGTGACAGGGCCGCCGGTGACGGAACTTCCGGCGGCGTGGCGGGCGGGGCTCGATGAGCGTCCTGAGCCCCGAATGGACAGGACTGCTCTATCTTGGGGCTGCGGTCTGCTTCATTCTGGCGCTCAAGGGCCTCAGCTCGCCAAGGACCGCGCGACGCGGCAACGCCATCGGTGCCGCCGGGGCGCTCGTCGCCGTCGTCACCGTGTTCTTTTCAGCGCGGCTGGAGAATATTCCGGCTATCCTGGGCGCGATCGTCGCCGGCTCCGCGGTTGCCGTCCCCGTGGCCCGGCGTGTGCAGATGACCCAGATGCCCCAGCTGGTGGCGCTCTTCAATGGCGTCGGGGGCGGAGCCGCGGCCCTTGTGGCCCTGCTGGAACTTGGCCACAGCGAGGATCCCTGGGTCCGCCTTGCCGTGGTCTTCACCATGCTGGTGGGCGCTGTGTCCTTCGCCGGCTCCGCGGTGACTGTGGGCAAGCTGCAGGAGCTCATCAGCACCCGCCCGCTGCTGTTCCCCGGCATGCCCTGGGCGATGGGGGTCGTCGTGCTGGGGGCGGTCATCTCCGGGGCGGCGGTGGTGCTGACCGGATCGGTCGCCTGGTCGCTGGCGCTGCTGGGCCTCGGGCTGGCCGCCGGGCTGCTGCTGGTGCTGCCCGTCGGCGGGGCGGACGTGCCGATCGTGATCTCCCTGCTCAATGCCTTCACGGGGCTGGCGGTGGCAGCGTCCGGAGTGGTCCTGGGGAACGTCCTGCTGCTGGTTGCCGGGACGCTCGTCGGGGCCAGCGGAACAATTTTGACCAAGGTCATGGCGGCGGCCATGGGTCGCGGAGTCGCCGGCATCCTGTTCGGCGCGTTCAAGGGCGGCTCGACGGCGGGTTCCACCGCCTTGAGCGACCGGCCAGTGCGTTCGTCGTCACCGGAGGACGTTGCCGTCCAGCTTGGCTATGCCCAGCGCGTGGTGATCGTCCCAGGCTATGGGCTCGCCGTCGCCCAGGGCCAGCACACCGTGGCAGAGCTCGCCACGGCTTTGGGCGCCCGCGGCGTGGACGTGGTCTTCGCCATCCACCCCGTTGCGGGACGAATGCCGGGCCATATGAACGTGCTGCTGGCAGAGGCTGACGTGCCGTATGAGTCGCTGCGGGAAATGGCAGAAGTCAACCCCGAGTTCGCCAACACGGACATTGCGCTGGTGGTCGGCGCCAACGACGTCGTCAACCCGGCCGCCAAGTCTTCCCCCGGTTCGCCGATCTACGGGATGCCGATCCTGGAGGTGGGGCAGGCCCAGCAGGTCGTGTTCCTGAAGCGGTCGATGCGCCCGGGATTCGCCGGCATCGAAAACGAACTCCTGCACGACCCCAAGACCACGCTCCTGTTCGGGGACGCCAAGGATTCGCTCGCCAAGGTACTCGGGGCGGTCAAGGCGCTTTAGGGTTACGACGTCTGAAGTGACTCGGCCTTCAGAAGAGGGTGCCTTCAGAAGAGGGTGCCTTCAGAAGAGCGTGGCTTGGGCTGTGTTGGGGTGGCCGGCCTGCCGGGCGCTAGTGTGCCGGGCAGTGTCCGGGATGCTTCCGGCCGGGTACTGGGCTTCCTCCTGGCGGGCATCGTCGCTGTACTCCTGGCCGCTGTGTTTCTGACCGCTGGGTTTTTGACCGCTTAGTTCCTGACCACCGGATTTGTCGCCGTCAAGATCCCTGTGGCTGAACCCCTGCGAGCCGGAAAAGCCGTGCACCCCCTTGAAATACCGGACCTTTCCGGCCAGCCATGCCCGGTACTCCTTTGACGCATAGGAGCCGCTGCCGTAAAGACGCCGGTACTTGCCGGCCAGCTGCGGATGTTCGCGGGCGATCCACTGCATGAACCACTCACGGGTGCCCGGCTTCAGGTACAGCGCGCCGGCGGTGACTCCGGTGGCGCCGGCTGCTGCCAGGGCACCAAAGAGGGAGTCCAGAGCTTCGTCGCTGTCGGAGAGCCACGGCAGGATGGGCATGGCCATGACGCCGCACGGCAGGCCGGCCTCCCGCAGCCTGGAAACGAGCTTCAGCCGTGCCCGCGGCCCCGGCGTGCCCGGTTCCACGGCCTCGGACAACTGCTCGTTGGTCATGGCCAGTGAGATGCCCACCCCGACAGGCACCTGGGCCGCGGCATGTTTCAGGAGCGGAATGTCCCGGGCCAGCAGGGTGCCCTTCGTGAGGATGGACAGGGGAGTGCCGGAATCGGCGAGAGCGCCGATGATGCCGGGCATGAGCTGGTAGCGGCCCTCGGCGCGCTGGTACGGGTCCGTATTGGTGCCGAGGGCCACGTGCTCGTGCTGCCAGGAGGGCTTGGCCAGCTCCCTTCGCAGGACCTCGGGGGCGTTGATCTTGACCACCACCTGGCTGTCAAAGTCGAGGCCGGCGTCGAAGTCCAGGTACGTGTGGCTCTTGCGGGCAAAGCAGTAGACGCAGGCATGGCTGCAGCCGCGGTAGGGGTTGATGGTCCACTCGAACGGCATCCGCGAACCGGCGACCACCTTATTGAGCACCGATTTAGCGGTGACCTCGTGAAAGGTGATCCCGGCAAACTCCGGGGTGGAGACGGACCGCACCAGCCCGGCCAGCGGCAGCAGTGCGTCAGCGGTCGGTGAATCGGCGGAGGGGGCGGCCGGGGAGGCGCCGCGCTCAAGTGCTTGTGCGTCCCATCTCATGCCTACATTCGAATATATGTTCGACTCAATGTCAAGGCTGCCACGGGACCCAGGGCGCTTGGGCCATGACCTGAAGGCTCAGTCGAGCAGTTCCCAGACGACCTCAACCGTGGCGGTGACGCTCGACTCGCCGGCCTCCACCGTGAGTGAGTCCGTCGCCACCATCCGCTGCATCTTCGCCACCGGGATCGGCGGCTGGAATCCGGTGTGCTGGGTGAGGGAAAGAACCCGGCCCAGGCCGGCCCCGGAGAGGGCGGCGTAGTGCGCGGCAGTGGTGCGGGCGTTCTGCCAGGCCGCCTCCCTGGCCCGGGCGTCCACGGCGTCGGAATCCGCAAAGCCGAGGCTTAGCCCGTTCAGCCGGACATCGTCGCCGCCGGCAGCAACGGCTGAGGCAAGGATCTGCGAGGACGCTGACAACTCCCGGATCCTGACCGTGAGCGTGCTGGAGGCCAGGTAGCCGGTCACGATCTGGCCCCGACCTTCCTGCCAGTTCACTTCTGCCCGGACGTTCAGCCCGGACGTGGACATGTCGGCACCGGCCACCCCGTGCTGCCGGAGCTCCGACGTGATGGCTGCCGATCGGGTTCCTGCGTCGCCGTAGGCCTCCGCCACGGTCTCGCGTCTGCATTCAACACCGATCGACAAGGTCATGAGGTCCGGCACCGCCTCGGCAGTGCCGGTTCCTGTGACCGAGATGCTTCTGGGGCTGTCGTTCATGGCAGGGCCTCATAACGTTTGGGAGCAGTGGAGCGGATGCCTCGGTGTGACCGCGGATCGGTTCCCGCCCTGCCGGACCGGGGGTAGCCGCCTGCTTCCAGCCCGGCGCGGCGTTCAAAGAAGTTGGCGCTGCCCGGGTTGCCCGTCCGCCACAGGGACCAACCCGCGGCGACGAAGTACAGGGGAAGGAAGGGCAGCCCGAGGCACCAGGCGTACTGGGTGCTGTGTCGCTCCTCGTGCTCCAGCAGTACTGGATTGGCCAGGGCGGATTCCGGGCCGGCGCGGAACAGGACCACGTTGCCCACGGTGAAGGCAGCGGCAAAGGGAAGCCGCCAGCGGTAGCGGCTGGCAATGAGCAGTCCGCGCGGACCGGAAGTGACGGGCGTCCGGGCGCAGGCTGCAAGAAACAGGCCGAAGAGGGTGGACCCGTTCAGCATGTTGGCGATCTGCCGTAGCCGTTGTCCCGACGTCATGAGGCCATGGTAGCCGGGGGTGTGCCCGGCGGTCAGGGGAGAGGTCCGCCGAATACGGCCCGGGACGGCCAGGGGCCGTGACGGAGCTTTAGGGCGGGAGCGTCACGTTCGCCCCGGGACGGTGCCGTGCGGCCGACAGCCGTCTACTAGACTGGACTAGTGCCCGCCGGAGGGATTCCGGCCGGGCACGCAGTGAAGTGTGCCAGTAAGACAGTGCCAGTAAGACAGTGCAAGAAAGACTTTGACAATAAGCCCTGCCGACAACCCGCGTCCGTGCCTTGTGCCCGTGCCGCGTGGCGTTGGCATGATCCGACTCGTAGCTAAGAACAGTAGATGACTGAAACTTTGCCGGGCGCCGCCGTCCCGAATCCTCTGGATGAAGCCGCCATTACCGCTGCCGTTGACCATGCAGTTGCCGCCATCGCCGCCGCCGCGACCCTCGATGAACTCAAGGCCGTGCGCCTCGCGCACACCGGCGAAAAGTCGGCGCTGAGCCTCGCCAACCGTGAGATCGGCGGGCTTCCCAAGGACCAGAAGGCCGCCGCCGGCAAGCTCATGGGCGCCTCGCGGGGACGCGTCAACAAGGCGCTCGCGGACCGCACGGCCGAGCTCGAAGCCGAGAACGACGCGCGGATCCTCGTTGAAGAGACCGTGGATGTCACAGCGGCGCCCCGCCGGCGCCGGGCCGGCGCACGCCACCCGCTGTCCTCTCTCCAGGACCGCGTGGCCGACATCTTTGTCGGCATGGGTTGGGAAATCGCCGAAGGGCCCGAGGTCGAGTCCGAGTGGTTCAACTTCGATGCCCTGAACTTTAAGCCGGACCACCCCGCCCGCGACATGCAGGACACGTTCTTCGTGGAGCCGCCCGAAGCCCACCTGCTCATGCGCACCCACACCTCGCCCGTGCAGGTCCGCTCCATGCTGGAACGCGAGCTGCCCATCTACGTCCTGTGCCCGGGCAAAGTGTTCCGCACCGATGAGCTGGACGCGACGCACACCCCGGTGTTCCACCAGTTCGAAGGCCTGGCCATCGACAAGAACCTGAGCATGGCGGACCTCCGCGGCACGCTCGAGCACTTTGCACGCCAGATGTTCGGTGCAGAAGCCCAGATCCGGCTGCGCCCCAACTACTTCCCGTTCACCGAGCCGTCCGCAGAGCTGGACATCTGGCACCCCGGTGCCAAGGGCGGTCCCAGCTGGATCGAGTGGGGCGGCTGCGGCATGGTCAACGCCAACGTGCTGCGCGCTGCCGGCATTGACCCGGACGTCTATTCAGGTTTTGCCTTCGGCATGGGCATCGAGCGGACCCTCATGTTCCGCAACGAGGTCGGCGACATGCGCGACATGATTGAAGGCGACGTACGTTTCAGCGAGCACTTCGGGATGGAGATCTAACAGTGCGTATCCCACTTTCCTGGCTGCGCGAATTCGCGCAGGTTCCGGTCGGAGCAACGGCCGAAGACGTGATGGCAGAGCTGGTCAAGGTCGGCTTTGAAGAAGAAGCAGTGCATCGGCCGACGGACACCCTTCGGGGTCCCATCGTGGTGGGACAGGTCCTGAGCATCGTCAAGGAACCTCAGACCAACGGCAAAACCATCAACTGGTGCCAGGTCCGGGTTGTCCCCGAGGGCCAGCCGCAGAGCCTGACCGGCGCGGGCATCGACCCGTCTGGCGTGCAGGGCATCATCTGCGGCGCCCACAACTTCGTGGAAGGCGACAAGGTAGTTGTCACCCTCCCGGGCGCCGTGCTTCCCGGCGACTTCCACATCTCCGCGCGAAAAACCTACGGGCACCTCTCCGCCGGCATGATCGCTTCCGTGCGCGAACTGGGCATCGGTGAGGACCACGACGGCATCCTGGTGCTGTCCCGGATCGGGCTGGATCCGGAAATCGGCACGGACGCCATGGAGCTGCTGG
>JBKPJW010000470.1:0-3771 GCA_046730875.1 Actinomycetota bacterium
GAAGGGATCCACCGCCACACCGGTGTATTCGACCTCGAGCTCCACCGGCTTGGTGACATCACGGATCGTGAGATCGCCGGTCAGCACATAGTCATCCCCGTCGCCCCGGATGCCGGTGGCCCGGAAAGTCATGTCGGGGTACTTCTCGACGTCGAAGAAGTCCGGGCCGCGGACATGGGCATCGCGGTTGGCGTCTCCGGAATCGAAGCTGGCAGTCTTGACCGTGGCATGCAGGCTGGCGTCGGCCAGCGAATCGCGCACGCGCGCCTCGGCGGTGGCGTCGTTGAACCGGCCGCGGACCTTGCTGATGCCCGCATGGCGGACGCTGAAACCGACTTCGCTGTGGGACATGTCCAGCGTCCACACACCGGGGGTAAAACCTTCAGGCAGAGTCACAACCGTCTCCTTCGAGCGGGGGCGGGCCTGTCCCGCCGAGCGAACGAGGTGTTCCCTCACCTGCATGCTAACGAGGAAGGCCTTCCCGGGCTAGGTCCCCACGGCCCCTCACTCAGGGCGGGCATTCGGGTCTGCGAATTCCGGAATACCGAGGGCCGCTTTTGCAGTCGCGGAGGTTTTCTTCCGGTCAACGCATTCTCTGGCCATCGCTCCGTGGCCGGGCTAGTCTGGCCTGTAAATGCCGGGCGAACACCGAATTCGCAAAACTATTCACACAATCCTGATCAACCAAGTGATGTGAGGAATCGTGGCCGGGTCTCTGGGGAAACGTGGCAAGGCGGGTATCGGCGCTTGCGTGGTGAGCTTGAGCCTGCTGCTTTCAGCCTGCCTGCCCGGTCCGCCGGAACCAGCACCGCGCCCAAGCACCGGCACGCCGTCGTCCGCGCCCGCGCCGCCGTCTGAACCGCCGTCGTCAGGGCCGCCGTCGTCCGGAACGCCAACCGGCGAGACCGTGCGCTTCACCGCCCAGGGGGACATCGGGGTGGGCTCGGGCGCCAAGAAAGTGCTCGACGTCGTTGCCAGCCTCGATCCCCACCTGAACCTTGCCCTGGGCGACCTCGCGTACAAGTCCGGGGTCGAAGAGCAGTTCTGCGACATGGTCACCTCCCGCCTCGGCAAGGATTTTCCCTACCAGCTGGTGACCGGAAACCATGAGAGTGACGGCCACGAAGGCGACATCGAGAAATTTGTCCAGTGCCTGCCCAACAGGCTGCCCGGCCTCCAGGGTGAATACGGTACTCAATGGCGCGTGGATGTCCCGGAGCAGAATCCTGTTGTCCGCTTCATCATGGTCTCCCCCGGTATCGATTTCCGGGACGGGCCGCTGGACTACTCACGGGGCAGCGAACGCTGGCGCTGGACCGCGGACGCCATAGACGAGGCCCACGCGCAAAACATCCCGTGGACGGTGGTAGGCATGCATACCCCCTGCCTGAGCATCGGCAAATACGACTGCCAGGCGGGGCAGGAGTTCACGAACATGCTGATGGAGAAGAAAGTGGACCTGGTCCTCTCCGGCCACGATCACGTCTATCAGCGGACGCATCAACTGGCCACGAGCGGGGCCTGCGCGGAGCTCGTTCCCGCCAGCTTCACCTCCGGATGCCTCGCCGATACCGATGGCTCCATGGATCAGGGCTCGGGGACGGTGTTCGTCACGGTCGGAGTGGGCGGCGTCGGACTCTACAACGTGGAATCCGATGATCCGGAAATGCGTTATTTCGCCAGCGCGTCCGGCAAGAACCGGAACCCTGCCCTGGGGACCCTGGACGTCACGGCCACCGCGGACGAACTGGCTGTCCGGTTCGTTCCCGCGGACGGCTACACGTTCTCGGATTCCTTCACCCTCCGCAGCCGGTAATCCCAACAGGTTTTCAGGAGCCTCAGGCCGGCACCCAGATGCTGATCCAGTCGAGGGAGACGTGGCCCTTGGCCGTCGGAGCCGGGCAGCCGGTCAGGCAGGATTCGGTCTGCAGGATCAGGTGCATGGGCTTCGTCGGGGCCTTGGTGCTGACGCCCAGGGAGCGGCCGTCGAGGAAGAACTCGACCCGCCCGGGGCTCCATTCCATCGTGGCGACATGCCACGAGGTGACGAACTGGTCCGAATCCAATTTTTCGAACGCGTCCGCGCCGTTCCGGTCATAGTGGACGGCGCCGTAGATGATTTTGGCCAGATCCCCTTCGGGGAAGTCCACCTCGCCGTCCCGGGGCCAGACGCCGCTGTCCGGCCACAGGAGCCATGCCGTCTTGAATCCAGGTATGGCGTCGGCCCGGTAGCGGACCGAGTACCGGCCGTAGAGCAGACTGTTGGCGCGGCGCGGGTTGGAGCTCGCGTTCGGGACCCTGGGAGTCGGCGCCGCCCCCATCGTGATCCCGTTTTCCGAGTGCAGGTACCAGTCCAGGGTGCCGTTCCGGACGCTGAGCACTTTTGACGGGTAATAGCCGGTCTTTCCACCGTTTTTCTGCCCGGCAGTGTCCGGCGTCCCGTCCTTGTAGCCGGCGCTCCAGCGTGCGCGGTACAGCGGGCCGGGAAATCCTCCGAGCGGGACGTCGCCGGCGGAGAAGTCCTCGACAAATACCTGCTTCCAGCCGGGCAGATCACCTGTCATGGTCACATCCGTGGTCCGGGCCGGAAGCGGCGGCAAGCCCGGTGCCGACTGCTCGGCAGGTGGGCTGCTGCCCGTAGCTGCGGCGGGCCCAGTCGCGGGGCCGCTTGCCGGTGCTCCAGCCGGCACGCCCGGCACGGTCTGTTGTGCGCCGGTGTCCGTGCCGGCGGTCGGACCCCCGGACGGACCTTCCGACGCGCCCCCGGACGGACCTCCCGACGCGCCCCCCGGGGAGGCCGAAATGGACGTAAACAGCGGCCGCTCGCTCCCCGGCACGGCGTCGGCGCAGCCGGACAGCGCCAGGACCAGCGCCATGGCAGGAGCCAGCGCCAACCGGAAGGTCAGGAGACGCCGACGGCTAGTCGGCACGCGCCCCCAGTGAACGGGTCTCCGCATTCGGCAAGTGTGGCACGGAGGCAAAGGTCCATCAACCTTTTCTCCTCGATTTTAGTTGAATTTTCAAGTTAATCCAAGGTTAATGCAAGGTGCCGTCACGAGACTTTAACCCTGGGGAATCACTTAGTTGTCCACAATTTTTCAGCGTCAGTTTCGGGTCTATTTCCGTCCTGAGGGGGTCGGGAAGCGCTGCAGTTGGGACGAGCAGAATACGTCATTGAGTTGGTGAGGCCAGTGTCCATCCCGAATCTCAAGCCAAATGTACGTCCGCAAACGACGCCACCGCCGGCCAATCCCTCGGTCAGTGTGGTCATTCCCACCTTGAACGAGGCAATGAACCTCCCCTGGGTGCTGCGGCGCATGCCCTCATACGTGGATGAGGTGGTAATCGTTGACGGCCGTTCCCTGGACGGCACCGTCGATGTCGCTCGGGCGCTGCGCCTGGACGTCGTGGTGGTGGCAGAGACCCGCCCCGGCAAAGGAAATGCGGTGCGGGCCGGCTTTGCCGCGGCTTCCGGCGACATCATCGTCATGCTCGACGGCGACGGCAGCATGGACCCCCAGGAAATCGGCTGGCTGGTGACTCCACTCCAGCATGAATACGACTTCGTCAAAGGCTCCCGCTATGTGACGGGCGGCGGCTCGGACGACCTCACCTGGCTGCGCAACGGGGGAAACAAAATGCTCACCGCCCTCGCGAATGCCGTTCTCCACAGCGACTACTCGGACCTTTGCTACGGCTACATCGCCCTCCGCCGCGAATGCGTTGACATTCTGGAGCTGGAATCGGACGGGTTCGAAATCGAAACTGAAC
>JBKPJW010000471.1:0-2453 GCA_046730875.1 Actinomycetota bacterium
GTGACTAGCTGGCATCCTCAATGAGGAGGAGGTCGCGTCCCACCGTCTCCGGTGTGAAGAATGTGGTGACGAACGAGATCAGTGCGAGCACCAGTGAGTAGATGGCGAGCACCAGCCAGGAGTGGTCTGTGGCGGCCAGCAGTGCGGCGCCTACCAGCGGCACCAGTCCGCCGGCCAGGACGGCTGAGAACTCGCGGCTCATGGCCACGCCGGTGAAGCGGTACTGCGAGCCGAAGAGTTCCGGCAGCAGCGGGCACTGCGGGCCGAGCATGGACTGAACGCCGAGGGCGATGCCCACCACCATGACAACCCAGACGAGCGTGACGTTGCCCAGGGTGACCAGGTAGAACGCCGGCAGCGCGATGAGCGCCTGGAATAGCGCACCGTAGCGGTAGACCGGCACGCGGCCGAACCTGTCGGACAGCGCGCCGAACGTGATCACCATGACCGCGGCGAAGCCTGCGGCAATGAGCAGGCCGACCGGGCCGATGAACTTGTCGCCCGGGAAGACGCCATCCTTTGCCGCCAGGAAGGCGACGAGCAGGGCGGAGTAGATCGAGGAATTTCCGTTCTCGCCCATCCGCAGGCCGATGCCGATCAGCACGTTCTTCTTGGAGTGCTTCCACAGCTGGCCGATGGGGTTCTTGGCTACATTCTTGTGCTTTTCGAGCTCCTGGAATACCGGCGTTTCCTTCAGCCGGAGCCGAATGAAGAGGGCCACCACAATCAGGAGCACGCTGGCCAGGAAGGGCACCCGCCACAGCCAGCCTTCCAGGACGGCCTTATCAGCCATGGCAATCAGGGCAAACGTTCCGGCGCCGAGCAGGGTGCCCAGCTGGATGCCGACGAACGGGAGGGAGGCGAAGAAACCGCGACGGCGGCGCGGGGCGACTTCGGAGATCAGCGTGGTGGCGCCAGCCTGTTCCGCACCGGCACCCAGCCCCTGGCAGATGCGCAGGATCACCAGGAGAACGGCGCCTAGCATGCCCGCCTGCTCATACGTCGGCAGCAGGCCGATGGCAAAGCTGGCGGTCCCCATCAGGGCGATAGTGAGGATGAGGACCATTTTGCGGCCGAACCGGTCTCCGATGAAGCCGAAGAACATACCGCCGAAGGGGCGGGCCGCGAAACCTACGCCGTACGTGGCGAAGGAAGCTATCAGGGCTCCGTCCTCGCCCAGCGGTGCGAAAAACAGCGGGCCGAAGATCAGGGCCGAAGCCAGGCCGTAGATGTAAAAGTCGTAGTACTCCAGAGCGGAGCCCACAGAGCTGGCAAGCGTTGCACGTCGCAGCTGTTCCGGATCGACGACGGCGCCGTCCGCGTCAACCAGCGGCTTATTAGTACTAGTAGTCACAAGCACTCCCTAAAGAACACTCCAGAACCCCGTTGGCCTGGTGGGATGTGAGCAACCCCTAAAGAGTCGATCACTATGTTGAACAGCGTACAGCATGATGATCAACGCGCCAATGAGTTGTCAGATTTATTCTCGGGAGAGTCTCGCTGCCTGAGGGGGCCCGCTCTAGCCCATGGGATTGCCGAGGGACCGGGCGAGGTCCTTGAGTTCCTTCACCATCATGGCGCCCTGCTCGTCCGAGTAGGTCGCCTTCAGCGCCGTGACGGAGAGGCCAAGGCTGGGGCCATGTGCGCCCCGCGTGGGGACTGCTACCGCCAGGCACACGACGCCCGTGGTGGATTCCTCGTCCTCGAACGCGTAGCCCTGCTCCCGGATGACCTCGAGTTGCGCCTTGAGCTCGGCCCCCGTCCGCAAGGACTTCGGCGTCAGGACCGGCAGTTCGGCGTCATCGGCAAACATCTCGTCGACGTCGTGGTCATGCAGCCGCGCTATCAGGGCCTTGCCCACGGCGCAGAGGGATACCGGCATCTTGTCGCCGATATTGGAGGTCAGGCGAACCGCGGGATGTCCTTCGTAGCGGGCGAGGTAGATGACATTTGTTCCGTCCAGCATGGCGATGCGGACGGTCTCGCCCGAAAGTGTCGGAGCCTGTTCACAGAAGCGGTAGAACTCCTGGACCTCATCGAGCCGGCTGAGGTACGCCGCACCCAGCTCAACCAGTTTGCGCCCCAGCGTGAACTCCGCGCCCTGGCGGTAGATCAGCTTGGCTTCTTCCAGTGCGAGGATGAGGTTCGATGTTGAGGACTTTGGGATTCCCAGTTCCCTGGACAGGTCACTGAGCGTGAGGCGTCCGGTCGCGGATGCGGCCAGGGCGTCCAGCACGGCGGCGGCACGGGTCACGGCCGGCGCGGGTGACGCGCTCCCCAATCCGTCGGAGGTTCGGGAAACTCGGGAATCGGCCATGATTCTCCTTCAGGTATCGCGCGCTAATCGCCGCGCCACTCGTACGAATGCCGTTCAGTCAACTGAACAGTAACCATCATAGTGTCTGCCGCCGTTATTCGGGACCTGACGGAGTCCATTCAGCCCTATCCCGCCC
>JBKPJW010000472.1:0-2497 GCA_046730875.1 Actinomycetota bacterium
GATAAGTGTTGATCGCGGGGCCCGGTGTAATGTAAAGGAGGCCCCACGGCGACCACCCTGCCCTTGGCAACGATCCAGGACGCGCTAGAGAACGACGTCGTGGCCCCGCTCCCGCAGCGAGGAAACGTACCACCAGATGCAGGACCACCCTGCCCCGGAGATGCTGAAAACGCCGCTGTTCATGCCGCGTATCGCGTCATGCCGCGTATCGCGAGCCTCAAAACCCCGGTGTGGCCACCCTGGGTACTGACAGACAGATTCCGGGCGCCCAGGCCCGGCCGACGTATAGGAATACATGACACACCCCTTTGACAGCCCCGACGACGTCCGCGGAGCGGAATTCAGAGAGCGGCGACCCGTGAAGAAACGCCGGGGCCGCAAGATCCTGATCGCCGTCGCCGTGGTGGTGGCGCTCATCGCGGTGGTGGCAGGCGGCTACCTGTTCAACCTCGCCCGCACCTTCGACTCCGGCAGCAGCAAGATTGAGCACGCCTTCCCGGACGAGTCCACGCGCCCGAAGAAGACGGACAACTCGATCAACATCCTCGTGATGGGCAGCGACAGCCGCGGCGCCGAGTCCGATGCCGCGGGCGGTACGTCCACGGACCAGCGCGCGGACACGCTGATGCTCATGCACATCCCGGCGGACCGCAAGAACGTCTACACCATGTCCATCATGCGCGACCTCTGGGTGGAGATCCCGGATCACGGCGAGGCGAAGATCAACTCGGCGCTGGCGCTTGGCGGCACGCCCCTGATGGTGCAGACCGTCGAGTCGATCTTCCAGCAGCGCATCGATCACGTGGCGATGATCGACTTCGAGGGCTTTAAGGGCCTCACCGACGCGCTGGGCGGCGTGACCGTGAACCTCGACCTGCCGTTCACCTCGACCGCGTTGCCGGGCCAGTCCTTCGCCCCGGGCCAGCACACCTTCAACGGAACCGAAGCCCTTGCCTTCGTGCGCGAGCGCCACGCCTACGCGGACGGCGACTACCAGCGCGTGCGGAACCAGCAGGAATTCCTGCGGGCCATCATCAAGAAGTCGACCGCCGGCCAGACCCTGAGCAACCCGATCACCGTCACCAACATGGTGGGCGCCGTCTCGCCGTTCGTCACGGTGGACAAGTCCCTGGATTCGGGCGCTCTGGCGGGGCTGGGGCTCGAGCTGAGGGACATCCGGCAGCAGAACACGGTCATGTTCACACTGCCCACCGGCGGCGTCGGAACGTCCGCGGACGGCCAGTCGATCGTGCTGGCCGACCCCACCGCCATCCAGGACATCTCCGCGGCGATGGCCTCGGGCACCCTGGGCGAGTACGTCGCCGCCAACAAGATCGAGAACGGCAACTGATCCCCGCCGGCTGAGGCGTCCGGGGAGGCCCTTGGACCCTTAGCCGGCCGCGATGGCGGTGGTATCTTCCGCTTATGGGGAACGCTCCGGAGCCAGCAGCCGCGGCTTCCGCGGCGTTCCCTTCCTCGGCCGGCGGCCGCCGCCGTCGGGTCATCCTGCTTGTGGGGGTTCTGCTCGCGGTCATCGTCACGGTGGCGGCGTACGTTCTGACCCGGCCGCGGACCGGAGACCCGGCCCCGGCGGTAGGCATCCCTCCGGCTGTCACGCCGGCTGCCGCGCACCCGGCGCCTGCCAGCCCCACCACCACGCCGGAACCACCCGCCGTCGCTCTTAACATCCTGCTGATCGGGAGCGACAGCCGGGTGAACAAGCGGGCTGCGGCCGCCGCCGGCAGCACCTCCGACCAGCGCGGGGACGCCCTGGTGCTGATCCACATTCCGGCGGACCGGCAAAGCGTCTACGGCGTCTCCATCATGCGCGACCTGTGGGTGGATATCCCGGGCTACGGAAAAGCCAAAGTGAACGCCGGACTGGAACTCGGCGGCCTGCCCCTGATGACGCGGACGGTGGAGGCGCTGCTGGGCCAGCACATCGACCACACGGTGATGCTGGATTTTCAGGGCTTCGCGGCCCTGACGGATGCCCTCGGCGGTGTGGACGTCAAGGTCGAGCGGTCGTTCACCGGGACGGTGGATGACAGGGTGCACTTCCCGGCGGGCGTAAACCGGCTCAACGGGCTGGAGGCCCTCGCCTTCGTCCGCGAGCGCCATGCCTTCTCTGACGGCGACTTCCAGCGGGTCCGGAACCAGCAGATTTTCTTGAAAGCGGTGATGGCCAAGATGGCCTCCGAGGGCGGGCTGGCGGACCGCGATACGGTCCGGAAACTCGTCAAGACGGTGCTGCCGCACGTGACCCTGGACGCAAGCTTCACCGCGGAGTCACTGGAAGACCTCGCCTTCAGCCTCCGCAACACCGATCCCGCACGGGCCGTGTTCATCACCCTTCCGACCGCCGGTATGGGGTTCAGCCGGGACGGCCAGTCGATTGTCCTGCAGGACCCTGCCGCGACCGCCGCGCTCTCGGCCGCGCTGCGGTCAGAATCGCTGGCCGGATATGCGGCGGCCCATCAGTTGCAGAACGCCAAGT
>JBKPJW010000473.1:0-3945 GCA_046730875.1 Actinomycetota bacterium
GGATAGGCGAGCGGATAGACGTGGCTCATTGCTCCTCCCTCGGATTGAACTTGGACACCGTGGCGAGCTTCTCGTACAGCTTCCGCTCCTCCTGGCCAAGGCTGGGGGGAACCATGATCTTGATCTCCGCATACAGGTTCCCCGGCAGCCCCCTCGGATTGGGCATCCCCTGCCCGCGCAGCCGCAGTCTGCGCCCGCTGGAGGACCCTTGAGGAACGGTGATCGTGACCGGGCCCGCCGGCGCGTTGGTCATGATCTTGGCCCCGAGTGCGGCCTCCGAGGGCGACACCGGAAGGTCGAGGTAGATGTCCCGGCCCTTGAGCCGGTACCTGGAGTCGGGTTGGATCCGTACGGTCAGGAAGAGGTCGCCGGGCGGGCCTCCCTCCCTGCCCGGGGCGCCCTCCCCGGCCAGCCGGATACGCTGCCCGTCCAGCACGCCGGGGGGCACGTCGACGTCGTAGCTCCGTGTCTCGCCGCCGGCCTGTGCCAGTTGGATGCTGCGCTTCCCGCCGTGGAGGGCTTCCTCGAGCGTCAGCCACAACTCGGCCTCGTGGTCGGCCCCCTGGGCCGGGCCTCCTGCCTGTTGCCGGAACCAGCCGCCGAGGAGGTCCTCCCAGTCAACGTCGCCACCCATACCGCCGTCGCCATTTCCGTACGCACCCCGTCCCGGTCGGGGGCCAGGCCGCGGGCCAGGCCGCGGACCACCGGAACCCCCTCGGCGCCCTCCGCCCGACGAACCGGTGCCACTACCGGCGTACTGCCGGTAGTCGGCCCCGAAACGGTCATAGCGCGCCCTCGTCTCGGGATCGGACAAGGTGTCATAGGCCTCGCCAATTTCCTTGAACTTGTCAGCGGCGTCCGGCTCGCGATTGACGTCGGGATGGAATTTTCGTGCGAGTTTCCGGTACGCGCGCTGGATCTCATCGGCCTCCGCTGTCCGCGGGACGCCGAGAACCGAATAGTGGTCCTTAGCCACGGTCCGGGGTCACCGCCCGGCTGCCCACTACGGCGGCTGGCCGGAGGGTGTTGTCCGGGCCGCCGTAGCCAGGGCGCAGCACGGTCAGCACGGTCCCCGGGGGAACCTCGTCAGTTTCCACCACGCTGACAACTTCATGAAGCCGCGGATCGAAGGGGACGTTCTCGGCGTCGATGCGGGGAAAGCCCAGGCGGGCCAGGATGTCGATGGCCTGTTTTCGGATGGAGGCTATGCCCTCGACCAGCGGGTCCTCGGCACCCGCCGGCGCGTGCGACAGGGCAAGCTCCAGATTGTCCAGGATGGGCAGCCACGCCAGGGCAACGGCGGCACGCTCCTGCGCCCGCAGCTGTGCGCCGTCCCGGACGGCGCGCTTTCGCACGTTGTCGGCGTCGGCCAGCGCACGGCGCCACTGGTCCTCCATTTTGGCCAGGGCGTCCGCCTGCACCGCGGCCTGCGATTCAGTTTCCTTGGTTTCGGTGGCCCCCGTTTGCTCGCTTCCCTGGTGAGCCTGGCCCCCGGGTGCTGTCTCGTCGCTCATGACTGTCCCCCTAGCCACGGTCAAATTCTGCGTCGACGATGTCCTCGTCATCGGCATCGCTGGACGCTCCGGCCTGCTGGCCCGCTCCTGCCTCCTGCCCGGCCCCGGCGGTGGCCGCGGAGGCAGCCGAGGCACGGAGCGCCGCCTGCAGTTGCTCAAGTTCCGAAATGAGCTGCCTCGCGGCGGCGACCTCCGCCTGGTTGCTGACCGCGTCGCGTGCCTGGCCAATCAGCAGTTCCGCCCGCGCCTTGTCGTGCGCCGGGGCGGCGTCGCCCAGTTCATTGACGGCCCGCTCAACGCGGTAAGCCACCGCATCGAGCTCGTTGAGGGTGTCAATCCGCTCCCGGTTCTGCACGTCCTCGTTTCGGTGGGACTCAGCCTCGGCAATCATCCGCTCGACTTCCTTGGCGTCGAGGTTGGAGCCTTCGCTGATGGTGATGCCCTGTTCCTTGCCCGTGTCCTTGTCCTTGGCGGTGACGTTCAGGATGCCGTTCGCGTCGACGTCGAACGTGACCTCGATCTGCGGTTCTCCGCGGGGTGCCGGACGGATGTCGCTCAGCTGGAACCGGCCCAGCACCCGGTTGTCCGCAGCCAGCTCACGTTCACCTTGCAGGGCCACCACGTCAACGGCGGGCTGGTTGTCCTCGGCAGTGGAGAACACTTCACTGCGCCGGGCGGGGATCGTCGTGTTGCGCTCGATGATCTTGGTCATGACGCCGCCGCGGGTCTCAACACCCAAGGAAAGCGGTACGACGTCCAGCAGCAGAACATCCGAAACCTCTCCCTTGAGCACGCCGGCCTGGATCGCCGCACCGATAGCCACGACTTCGTCTGGATTGACGCTCATGTTCGGCTCTTTCCCGCCTGTCAGCCGCCGCACGAGGTTCTGTACCGCGGGAATGCGGGTGGAGCCGCCCACCAAGATCACTTCGTCGATGTCATTGGCGGTGACTTTGGCGTCCGTCATCGCCTGCTTGACCGGCCCCATCGTGCGCTCGACGAGGTCATGGGTGAGGTCTTCAAAGACGGACCGCCGGATGGTGCTCGTCAGGTGCTTGGGGCCGGTGGCGTCGGCAGTGATAAAGGGAAGGTTGACCTGGGTCTGGGTCACAGAACTCAGCTCGACCTTTGCTTTCTCGGCCGCCTCAAACAGGCGTTGCAACGCCTGCGCGTCCGACCGGAGATCGATGCCCGCCTCTTTCTGGAAGTCGTCGGCCAAGTAATCGACGAGGCGGCGGTCAAAATCGTCCCCGCCGAGGTGTGAGTCGCCCGCCGTCGAGCGGACCTCCACGACACCGTCGCCGACGTCCAGCAGGCTCACGTCGAAGGTTCCGCCGCCCAGGTCGAACACCAGCACCGTCTCATGCTGACGTTTGTCGATGCCGTAGGCCAGGGCTGCCGCTGTCGGCTCGTTGATGATGCGCAGGACTTCAAGGCCGGCAATCTTGCCGGCATCCTTTGTCGCGGTGCGCTGTGCGTCATTGAAGTAAGCGGGGACCGTGATGACAGCCTCGGTCACCTTTTCGCCCAACTGCTTCGCGGCGTCGTCCACCAGCTTGCGCAGAACGAGCGCACTGACCTCTTCCGGGGCAACCTTCTTGCCGTGGACCTCGAAACGCGCCAGGCCGTTGTCGTCCGGCACGACGTCGAAGCTGACGGCCTTGGCCTCATCCGTGATCTCGTCATAGTGTCGGCCGATGAAGCGCTTGGCGGACGTGATGGTTCCCTTGGGATTGAGGATCGCCTGCCGTCGGGCCAGTTGCCCCACGAGCCGTTCGCCGGTGTCCGTGTACGCTACAACTGACGGTGTGGTCCGGGCGCCTTCCGCATTGGGTATGACGCGGGCCTCCCCGCCTTCCCAGACGGCAATCACCGAGTTGGTTGTTCCGAGATCAATTCCTACTGCTTTTGCCATGACTCACTCCGGTCCTAGAGGGCGCGACCGGTCCTGTGGCGACGTCCGCCCGAGATTGCACCGCATGACGCACGCCCTGTCCCGCTAGGCCACGAGCCTCTAGGGCGTTGTCATGGGGCCTTATAGGTTGAGTCTGGCCCCTGGAGGTGAGCGACGGCATGGCCCTCTGGGGTCCAATATGCTCCAGGGAACTGACCTGTCAGGACAAGAGTCCACAGGCGTGCCTTCGAACACGCTGAGATAGTTTGAGGATCAGCCGCCTCACCGCGGGAGGGTCCCGCCGTCGTCGACTTTCCTGCTCGACGCGGATTTCCCGGATGCACCACTTGACAGGCCAACGAGCCGGGTCTAGTACTGTGCTTTATCTAGTGCACCCCCTCGCCGGTCCGAATGGTACCCATGCCGCCGGTCAGTGCCGACGCAACCCTTATTGCCACCTCCCGCGGCGAGGCCGGCTCCATGGCCGGACCGAGATAGGAGCGAACATGATTCCCGGAATTCCTGATCCGCATCTCG
>JBKPJW010000474.1:0-13265 GCA_046730875.1 Actinomycetota bacterium
GTCGTGGCCACCGCCCTGGGTCGGCCCCCGGCGCGGGATGCAGCTCCGGCTGCGGCTGCCCTGGCCGCTGCTGAGGAAACCCTGCTCGCGCAGCAGGGAATAGGCCGCGGTCACCGTGGTGCGGCTGATGCCGAGCGTGGCGGCCAGGGACCGTTCGCTGGGCAGGGCGACGTCGAGGGCAACGCGGCCGTCGAGAATGAGCAGGCGGACGACGTCGGCGAGCTCGCGGTAGGCGGGGGCGGCGCCGAGGTTCCACTCGCCCAGCAGGCGAGTCAGGGACCCGGGAGACAAAGAAGCGGACATCAGGCCAGTATTTCAAACTGGCTATGGATTGCAAGGCCAGTTTTCCTGGAGGATGGACACCATGTTGACCCGCAGACTCCTCCAGCTCCTTATTGGCCTGGCCATGTACGGCATTTCGCTCGCTATTTTCATCCGCGCCGGGCTGGGCCTGGACCCCTGGGACGTGTTTCATCAGGGCCTTGCGGTCAAGACCGGGCTGAGCATCGGCACGGTCGTGGTGATTGTCAGCTTCCTCGTGCTGCTCCTGTGGATTCCGCTCCGGCAGTGGCCCGGCGTCGGCACGCTGTGCAACGCCGTGCTCGTGGGAGTCTTCGCCGACGTCGGACTGGCTCTCATTCCGGAGGTCACGCACCTCGGCGGTCAGATCGGCATGCTCGTGGGCGCCATCCTGCTCAACGCCATCGCCTCGGCCTGCTACATCGGCGCACGGCTGGGACCCGGGGCGCGCGACGGCTTGATGACGGGACTCGCCCGCCGGACCGGCTGGTCGGTCCGCGCCTCGCGGACCGGCATCGAAATCGTGGTGCTGGCCGCCGGCTGGCTGCTGGGCGGTTCGGTCGGTGCGGGCACGGTGCTGTACGCCCTGGCGATTGGACCGCTGGTGCAGCTGCTGCTGCCGCGGTTCTCCGTGCCGGAAGCGGCTCCTGTCTCCGCGGCCAGGACTGGAACGGACGCTGCCGTTGCGGGACTGGCCGTGCCGGCGGCGGCATCCGGTGGCCGGACAGAATGATCACTCGCTAGGCTCCGGTCAGCTGCCGCTCCCTGTCCCCGGGACCGGGAGCGGCTGGCAGGTGGGGCAGTAGTAGATGTCCCGCTCTTCCGCGCCGTTGGCCTTGCCAAGGAGTCCGCGGCGGATGGGGGTCCCGCACTTGAGGCACGGCTGGTGCTCGCGCCGGTAGACCCAGTAGCCGGGGCGCCCGGCGCTGCGGCCCACCGGGACGCCGCGCGCGTTCAGCACGGTAGTCCGGCGGCCCGGGCCGAGGTTGGCGGAGAGCAGAATCTGGGCGTCCGTGACGATTGCGGCAAGATCCGGAACCGCGGAGACGGGCAACGCAGGATGGACCCCGGAGAGGAAGCAGGCCTCACACCGGTAGATGTTGCCGATTCCCGCCAGCTTGCTCTGGTCCAGGAGGGCGACGCCGATAGGAACGTCCGGGGCAGCGAGAAGCCGCCGTTCGGCCTCCTCCAGGTCCCAGTCCGGGCCCAGCAAATCCGGGCCGAGGTGCCCCACGATGGAGTCTTCCTGGTCGGTGCGGACCACCTCAAGGATGCCGAGGGAGAACCCGACGGCGTCGGCCGTGGCGGTGCGCAGCACGCACCGGGCAGTGAAACCAGGCTTCCGCCACCGTCCTCCGGACGGGTAGACCTGCCAGCTGCCCTCCATTTTCAGGTGCGAGTGGATGGTGAGCCGGTCCTTCGGGGCCGGGCCCTGCACGCGCATCAGCAGGTGCTTGCCGCGGGGCACCACCTCGTCTACCGTCCAGCCGCCGAGCCTCAGGGTGGCGAAGCGGGGGACACGGAAATCGGACGAGACCAGTTCCTGCCCGGCCAGCGCCGCGTGCAGCTGCGCCGCGGCACGGAAAACGGAATCGCCCTCAGGCACGGATCCTCAGTCCTTTCGGAGTGGAGTACGCTCCAGCATGGGCCAGGGCGGCGGCCACCGGGGTGTCCAGGATGCCGTGGCCGTTGACCTTTTCCATGATCAGCTTGTCCACGGCGCCGCGCGTCACCACGCCCACCAGGGCCTCGCCGGCCGCGGCCAGGACATCGGAGTCGTCGCTGAACGCGAGCAGGGTCTTGCCGCCGCGCTCCACGTAAAGCACCAGTGCGCCGTCGACCAGCACCACAAGGGCGCCGGCTTTCCTGCCGGGGCGGTGACCCGTGCCGGCGTCGACGTTGAGCGCCGGCCACGGGAGCGCGGCGCCGTAGGGATTTGCAGGGTCGGTCGCGGCGAGTGCCAGCGCCATCGGCTCAGTCTTGTGCAGCTGGGCGTCCTCCACGTAGGAACGCAGCCGGTCCACCGTTGCCGGTACGGCGAACTGCGCTGCTCCGAGGTGTTCGATGAAGTAGCCGCGGCGGCAGCGTCCGGCCTCTTCGAGCCGGGCCAGCACTTTGTACATGAGCCCGAAGCCGCCAAGGATGTTTTCTGCCATGACCGACCCGCGGGTGACCACGCCGTAGCGGTCCAGCAGGAGTTCCGCGGTGGCCCGGGCGTGGATGGTGGGATCGAGTTCCGGGGAGGGCAGCGCGGACCACCGTCCCGCGGCGAGCGGAGGCGCGGGCGCGGTGCCGGTCACGGAGCCGTACCGGCCGCCGGTGAGCCCGGGCGATCCAAGCAGGCCGGTGCCGTGTGCCCGTCCGAGCCGGCTGAGCCGCGGCGCCCGGGCCCTTGGGGCGCGCGCAACCTGTCGGTGAGCGGTGTGGCCGCCGGCGATGAGGGCCCTGACGGGGGCAAAGGTGTCGCCGGTGATCCGGCCCGCCCAGGCGAGGTCCCAGAGGGCGGCCACCACATCCTGGTCGCTCAGCACGGAATCCATGCCGCCGGCAACCTCGGTCAGCTGCCGGAAGAAATAGCCGCCGCCGTTGTTCTGCAGGTGTTCCAGGAGCCGCCGCTGGGCGTCGCCGGGCTGGAAATCCATTGCGGGGTTCAGCGTCAGTTCGGCCGAATCGGCGAGATGCAGGCTGACCCAGCCGTCGTTGCCGGGCAGCGAACCCGCCCCGGACCACAGGACTTCGCCTGCGGCCATCAGCTCATCCAGCATGGCCGGCTGGTAGTTGGAGACCCGGCTGGCCAGGACAAGCGGCTCCCAGGCGGAGGCCGGGATGGGAACCCCCGAGAGCTGGTCGATTGCCGTGATGATGCCGTCCAGGCCGCGCAACGCGGACTGGCCGCGGCCGCCGGGGGTGCGCACGTTTTGCCAGGCCGGAAGGAACCGGCCGTACGCGGTGGCATCCACGGGCTCGACTTCGGCACGGAGCGCGGCGAGCGAGCGGCGGCGCAGCTTGCGGAGAACCTCGGCGTCGCACCATTCGCTGACACTGGCCGAAGGCAGCAGAACAGGCAGAACGACCTGGGCCCCTCCGGAGTCCTCAGCGCCGGCTGCCGTGCTGTCCGAAGTAAGTGCCGGCGGCGCGGCGTGCGGGCGGAACTCGCCTTCCACTACGCGGCCGTCCGCGGCAAGCCGCTTCAGGGCCGTGCCGACGACGGCGACGCCGAGTCCCAGCCGCGCCGCGGCCTCGGCGGCGGTGAAGGGCCCGTGCGTGCGGGCGTAGCGCGAGACGAGGTCACCGAGCGGGTCCGCGACCGGTTCGATGAAGGCCAGCGGCACGCCCATGGGCAGCGGCACGCCGAGCGCATCCCGGAGCCGGGCGGCATCTTCCACCGCCGCGTAGCGTTCCATGCCCCCGATGTTGACCCTGATGGCCCGGTTGGCCCGCTGCAGGGCAACGAGGTGGGCAGTGGCGTCTGCCTCCGTCGCCGACGTTTCGACCGGTTCAGCAACCGGGGCGGGCAGGGCGGGCTCGGACCCCGGGGCTGGCGCGGCCGTCGGCGCCGCCACCGGTTCCAGGCGGGCGGCGACCTCGGCCGGGGTGAGCGGACCCAGGAGGCGCAGGAGATCCGCGACGCCCTCCAGCCCACGGACCTGGCGGTCCGGAGCCAGGCGCTGCAGTTCACGCTCGGTGGCGTCAATGACTTTGGCGTCCAGCAGTTCGCGCAGCTCCACGCGGCCCAGGAGCTCATTCAGGAGGGTGGAGTCGAGGGCCAGGGCTGCGGCGCGGCGCTCGGCCAGTGGGGAGTCGCCTTCATAGAGGAACTGGGCGACGTAACCGAAGAGCAAGGACTTCGCGAACGGTGAGGGCTGCTGCGTGGTGGTCTCCACAATCCTGAGCTCGCGGCGCTCCACGGCGCTGGCGATGTCCTTCAGCGCTGGGAGGTCGTAGACATCCTGCAGGCACTCGCGCACGGTCTCGAGGACAATCGGGAACGTGGGGTACTTCCGGGCAACATCCAGCAGCTGCGCCGAGCGCTGCCGCTGCTGCCACAGGGGCTGCCGCTTGCCGGGGTTCTGCCGCGGCAGGAGCAGCGCGCGGGCGGCGCACTCACGGAACCGGGAAGCGAAGAGGGCGCTGCCGCCGACTTCCGCCGTCACGATCTGCTCGAGTTCCTCGGGATCGAACAGGAACAGTTCGGCACCGGGCGGCTCGTCTTCCATCATGGGCACGCGCAGCACGATGCCGTCGTCGGCGGCCATGGCCGAGCCGTCCATCCCGTACCGCTGCTGCAGGCGCTGGCCCACGGCCAGGGCCCAGGGTGCGTGCACCGGCATGCCGAAGGGGCTGTGCAGCACCACCCGCCAGTCGCCGAGCTCGTCATGGAAGCGTTCCACCACGAGGGTGGTGTCGCTGGGGACCACCTCGGTGGCGAGCCGCTGTTCAGCGAGGTACTGGATCAGGTTGTTCGCGGCGAAGTCGTCCAGCCCGCTGGCCTTGCAGCGCTCGGTTGCCGGCCCGACGTCGGCCGCCGCCAGTTCGCGCATGAACGCACCAAGGGCGCGGCCCAAATCCACGGGCCTGCCCAGCGAGTCGCCTTTCCAGAACGGGAGCTTGCCGGGCTGGCCGAATGCCGGGGAGACCAGGACACGGTCGTGCGTGATGTCCTCGATCTTCCAGCTGGTGGCGCCCAAGGCGAAGATGTCGCCGACCCGGGACTCATAGACCATTTCCTCGTCGAGTTCACCCACCCGGCGCCCGCCTTTGGCCGCGGCGGAGGCCGGGCTGGCGGCCCTGCCGTCCGCGCTGGCGCCGCCGGAGGAGCCGCCGCCGGTGCCCTCGACTTCAGTGCCGATGATGTAGACGCCGAACAGCCCGCGGTCCGGGATGGTCCCGCCCGAAGTGACGGCGAGCCGCTGCGCGCCGGGTCTGCCCTCGATGGTGCCCGCATTCCGGTCCCAGATGACCCGGGGGCGCAGTTCCGCGAATTCGTCCGAGGGATAGCGTCCGGCGAGCAGATCCAGGGTGGCCTCGAACGCGGACCGGGGGAGCGAGGCGAAGGGCGCGGACCGCCGGACCGTGGCGAACCATTCCTCCACGTCGATGGCGCCCAGGGCGGTGGCGGCGACCGTCTGTTGGGCCAGGATGTCCAGCGGGTTGGCGGGCACGCTGAGCCGCTCGATCTTGCCGTCAAGCATCCGTTCCACGGTGATGGCCGTGTGGACGAGATCTGCCCGGTGCTTCGGGAACAGGACGCCCTGGGAGATTTCGCCGACCTGATGGCCGGCCCGGCCCACGCGCTGCAGGCCGCTGGCCACGGAGGGCGGCGATTCGACCTGCACCACGAGGTCCACCGCGCCCATGTCGATGCCGAGCTCGAGTGAGGATGTGGCCACGACGCAGCGCAGCCGCCCGGATTTGAGGTCGTCCTCGATCAGGGCACGCTGGTCCTTGGACACGGAGCCGTGGTGCGCGCGGGCCAGGACGGGATCGGCGCCCGCGGTACTGCCGGCCTGGGCCATCATGTGCGCCGGCGTTGCGGTGGACGTGGGCAGTGCGGCGGCACCGCCGGCGGGCAACGTACTCGGCGCTGGGTTCGAGAGGGCGTTCGGCACGGCATCCGCTACGGTGTTGAAGTCCGGCGCCCCGGTGCCAAACTCGGTCCAGTCTCCGCCGGCCGCCATGAGCTGGCGTTCGGCATAGATTTCGTTGAGCCGGGCGGTCAGCCGTTCGGCGAGGCGGCGGGAGTTCGCGAACACGATGGTGGATTGGTTGGCCAACACCAGGTCCACGATCTTCTCCTCCACATGGGGCCAGATGGACGCCTGCGGCTGGAGCCCGGAGGCCGGTCCGGAGTCGAAGGCTCCCGCGGCGCCCTGAAGATCGGACATGTCCTCCACGGGGACAGAGACCGTCAGGTCCCAGTTCTTTCGTGACGGCGGAGAGACAATTTCCACCGGCGCCGCACCGGCGAGGAACTGGGCCACCAGTTCCTTGGGTTCCACGGTGGCGGACAGGCCGATCCGCTGTGCGGGCTTGGGCAACAGCGCGTCAAGCCGTTCCAGGGAGACCGCAAGGTGCGCTCCGCGTTTGGTGCCGGCGACGGCGTGGACCTCGTCCACAATGATCGTGTCCACTTCACTGAGGGTTTCCCGTGCCCGGGACGTCAGCATCAGGAAGAGGGACTCCGGGGTGGTGATGAGGATGTCGGGCGGGTGGCTGAGCAGCGAGCGGCGGTCCGCCGCCGTCGTATCCCCGGACCGGACGCCCACGGTAATGAGCGGTGCGGGCAGGTCCAGGCGTTTGGCGGTCTGCGTAATGCCGATCAGCGGCGCACGGAGGTTGCGTTCGACGTCGACGCCGAGGGCCTTGAGCGGGGAAATGTACAGTACTCGGGTCTTGCGCTGCTCCGCCTTCCGCCGGGCCGAATTTTTCTGTGCAGCTGTCCGGCGGGTGCCCTTGGCCGCGGTGTCCAGCCCGGGCAGGGCCTCCGGCTCGGCGGGGGAGGAGATGAGCAGCCGGTCCAGCGCCCACAGGAAGGCAGCGAGGGTCTTGCCGGAGCCGGTGGGGGCGACAACGAGGGCATGTGAACCTGAGGAGATGGCATTCCAGGCGCCGTTCTGGGCCGGGGTGGGCTCGGAAAAAGCGCCCAGGAACCAGTCCCGGGTCGGCCGGCTAAACCGGTCCATGGGGCCGGCCTCAAGGGTGCCGCCGGCGAGCTCCTGCCCCTTCATTCCTCCATCATGCCCTACCCCACTGACACTATTGGCCGGGCACGATGAAGGGGAGCGCGCGCGGGCCCGGAGCCCCGCGGGGGCGCTCCTTGCCGGGTGGAAACAGGAATCCTGGCACCACGGGGGCTACTTCGGCTGGAAGGCTCCGATGGTCAGCAGGTTGATTTCCGTGTTGCTGCACGCCTCCAGCGCCTGCGCGACGAACAGGGAAGCGGTGTCCTCGGGCGGGTAGACCCGGAATCCTGCCGCAGGTGTTCGGGTGCAGTCCGGGAAGTTGGAGGCCTGGGTGTAGCGCAGGGTGGCGGCGCCGGCCTTGCCGGGGGCAAGCAGGACATCGGTGACCGGGGTCGAATCGTCGCGGGTGGCGGCTGCGCCGATCGGCTCGCCGTCGGCTCCGGCTGTGAGGGAGACGCCGGCATAGCCCTTCAGCAGGCACGGTTCGGTGCCGGAGTTAGTAAAGATCAGCTGCATGTAAATGCTCCCCGCCGCGCCGCCTCCGCTGGAGTCGGTGGTTGCGGTCAGGCCTGAGGCCTGACACAGCGCGGTGGCGGCCTGGCCTGGCTGGGCGGGCTGGGCCGGCTGGGAGGAGGGGGCGGCGGCAGCGGGATCCGTCGCGGTGGCGGAGGCCGCGGGCTCGCTTGGGGCGCTGACGGACGGGGTAGGTGGGGACGTGGCCGTCTGGGTCTGCGTCGGGCCGCCCCCGCAGCCGCTAAGCAGAAGGGCTGCCGCGGCAGCCGTTGTCACAACCAGTGCGTGCTTCATTCGCTGAGACCTCATGGCTCAACAATCATGCCTGCCGTTGCCGTAGTCAACGATGCCACGGCGCCGGGTCCCGATTGATGCCCGGATTGTGATTTCAGGCATCGGCCGAGGTCAACCGCCCCTGCGGTCCCTGGCCGGCACCTGGAGCCGCTGCCGCTAGTCAGTCTCGGGCCCGGAACAGTAGTGGCAGTCATCCGGGCAGGCGGGAGTGCCGGCGTCGCCGATCTCGACGTCGTCCCAGTCGACGCCGTCATGGGCGGGGCGGCCCGCGGGCCGGGTCTGTAGCAAGGTCATGAGGAATCCTGAACGGTCACGGAGCGATGGTGTGACTCAGCTAACCGTGAAATGGCTCCGCCCCTCAATGGTCAAGTGAATGAGCGAGGGACTTCCTCTTGTGCAGGAGCACAGGCGCCTAGGCCCGGATTGGGAGCTCGCGGGCTGCGGGGGTATCGGCTTCGCGTCCAGCGTCCGGTGCCATTGAGGCCGGCAGAAGCTCTTTAGCGCCGGGTGCTCTGCCGGGCGACCAGTTCGGGCGTGAACACCACCTGGCTGTGCACGTGACCGGCCTCATCGTCGATTTCGTCGAAGAGGAGTTGGGCGGCCCGTTCGCCGATCAGCTGCCGCGGCTGGCTGACGGAGGTCAGCGGAATGCTCGACTGCGACGCAAAGTCGATGTCGTCGAAACCAACGATTGCGATGTCCTCGGGCACACGGAGCCCGTTGGCGGCGAAGGACTGCAGCAGCCCAAGTGCCAGTTGGTCATTGGCGGCAAACACGGCGTCGGGCCGCTTGGCGGGCTGGAGATTTCCGATGAGATCGCCCACCTGGCGGCCCCGCTCGAATTTCAGGTCGGGGGTTTCAAAGAGCTGAATCGGGACCCCTCCCCGCTCCGCCGCATCGGCGGCGCCCCGGTAGCGGTCCGCGACCTGCTGCAGGCTAAACGGGCCGCCGACGAACGCCGGCCGCACCGAGCCGACGCTGAGGAGATGGGTCAGCGCCGTCGCACCGCCGGCGACGTCGTCCACCGAGACCGAGCAGAACTGATCAGTCCTGGCGAGCCGGTCCACGAGCACCGAGGGGATACCGCGGGAACGCATGGTTTCGAGTCGTTCTAGAACGGGCCCGAACGGGGTGATTAGGACGCCCTGGACCCTCTGCTGCTCGAAGAGGTCCAGATACGCCAGCTCCCGGTCAACGTTTTCGGCGCTGTTGGCCAGGATCAGGGAATGCTTGTGGTCTTCGGCGACATTTTCGGCACCGAGCGCCACATCGGTGAAGAAGGGGTTGCGGACGTCCAGCACCAGCATGCCGAGGCTCCTGGTGGACCCGGACCGCAGCGACCGGGCTGATTCATTGCGCACGAATCCCAGCTGGTCAATGGCGGCCAGCACGCGGCTTTTCTTGTCCGGGGACACCTGTTCCGGCCGGTTGAGGACATTCGAAACAGTGCCGACGGAAACCCCCGCAAGTGCGGCGACATCCTTGAGCTTTGCGCTCGGGCCGCTTGTCATCGATGAACCTCCCATCACTGAATCGAATCAATCCGCTTCGTCAATGTTACTTCTTTCACACGTGGCCGTGACGTGTCGGACTCTTGACACGCTATCGACAGACCCCTATCGTGTGAGGAGGTTCACAAATGAATCGATTCATTACGAAGGAGTAACGAACATGGCCGAAGCACAGGGCGCCACGGTTCGGAGCAGCCGGAGTACCGAGGTGGCCGATGTTCCAGTTCTGGAACTGCGGGATATCCACAAGTCCTTCGGCGCGGTGCATGCGCTGCGGGGCGCCAGCCTCAGCCTCTACCGCGGTCAGGTCACAGCGCTGGTCGGTGAAAACGGCGCCGGCAAATCCACCATGGTCAAAACCCTCGCGGGGCTGCACCAGCAGGATCGCGGCGAGGTCCTGCTGGATGGCGAGGAGGTCTCGTTCCGCGATCCACTCCATGCCCGCGAAGCAGGGATTGCCGTCATCTACCAGGAACCCACCATGTTCCCGGACCTCACCGTTGCAGAGAACATCTTCATGGGCCGGCAGCCGCTGCGCTCGCTCCGCCGGATCGACCGCAAGGCGATGCGGCAGCATGCGCTCGAACTTTTCCAGCAGCTCGGGGTCAAGATCGATCCTGACCGCGCCGCGCAGGGCCTCTCGATTGCCGACCAGCAGGTGGTGGAAATCGCCAAGGCCATTTCCCTCGACGCACGCGTTCTAATCATGGACGAACCGACGGCGGCGCTCAGCGGCGTCGAAGTCGACCGGCTTTTCGCCGTCACCCGAACCCTGCAGGCCCACGGGGCCGCAGTATTGTTCATCTCCCACCGGTTCGACGAAGTCTTTGCCCTGGCGGACTGGATCACTGTAATGCGCGACGGCGCGCACGTCGCCACCGCCCCGGCCGCCGAGCTAACGGTGGACGGCGTAATCCGTCAGATGGTCGGCCGCGACGTCGCGTCGCTGTTCCCGAAACAGGAAACGCAGATCGGGGCCACGGCCCTGGAAGTGAAAGGACTGAGCCGCAAGGGCGTCTTCTCGGATATTTCCTTCACCGTGAAGGCCGGCGAAATCGTCGGTCTCAGCGGCCTAGTCGGCGCCGGGCGCTCCGAGGTGGCGCGGGCCGTCTTCGGCATCGACAAGTACGACGCCGGCGAAGTGCTGGTCCGCGACGCTCCGCTCAAGTCCTTGTCCCCCCGGGCATCGATGGCTGCCGGGCTCGCGTTCGTGCCTGAAGACCGGCGCAAGCAGGGCCTGGTCATGGAGCTGAATGTGAGCCGAAACCTGACGCTGACGCTCCGGCGGAAACTGAGCCGTTTCGGCCTTCTCACCAACCAGGCCGAGGCCCACGCCACCAGGGAATGGGCCAAGAAACTGCAGATCAAGGCGGGGTCTCCGACGTCCCCGATCTCGACCCTCTCAGGCGGCAACCAGCAGAAGGTCGTCCTGGGCAAGTGGCTGGCCACCGGCCCGCGCATTTTGATCATCGACGAACCCACCCGCGGAATCGACGTCGGCACCAAGGCCGAGGTGCACCGGCTCATCTCCGAGCTCGCGGGCACGGGCCTGGCCGTCCTCATGATCTCCTCGGAATTGCCCGAGATCCTGGGCATGTCGGACCGAGTGCTGGTGATGCACGAGGGACGGATCACCGCAGAGCTCAGTCGCAACGACGCCACGGAGGAATCCGTCATGACGGCCGCCACCGGAGTCGACCCGAACACCAAGGAGACAACAGCGTGACCACCCTTACCCTGCAACGTCAACCGTCCACGGCATGGCTGGGAACGTTGACCCGGTCCCGGGAATTCAGCGTGTTCCTCGCGCTGGTCATCCTGATAGCCGTCACGGTAGCAGCCAACCCCCGGTTCTTGAGCGCCCAGAGCATCAAAGACCTGCTGCTGAACTCCTCGATCCTGGTGATCCTCGCCGTCGGCCAGGCGATCGTGATCGTGACCAAGAACGTGGACTTGTCGGTCGGCTCAGTGCTCGGCCTGACGGCCTTCGCCACAGGAAAAATCTTTATCGCCCTGCCTGACCTTCCCGTGATCGCAATGCTCGTCATCGGCATCGCCATCGGCGCCATGCTGGGGGCCATCAACGGAGCGCTGATCGCGGTGGCCAAGGTGCCGGCCCTGGTGGTCACCCTCGGCACCCTGTACATCTTCCGCGGCGTTGACTTCGCCTGGGCCCAGGGCCAGCAGATCAGCCCCTCTGACCTGCCGGCAGACTTCCTCGCCTTCGGCGCGGGCGCCCTGCTCGGCTTCCCCTACCTGGCCCTTATCGCCCTCGCGGTGGTTCTGGCTTTCGGCCTCTACCTGAAAAACTTCCGCTCCGGACGCGAGTTCTACGCCATCGGATCAGACGTCCAGGCAGCCCGCCTGTACGGCATTCGGGTCGGGCAGAAGGTCTTTTCCGCCTTCGCGATCTCCGGCGCCCTCGCCGGACTCGCCGGGGTCATCTACGCAGCTAAGTACGGCAACCTGGACGCCACGGCCGGCCAAGGCCTTGAACTGAATGTCGTGGCCGCGGCCGTGGTCGGCGGCGTGGCCATCGCCGGCGGCGTCGGCACAGTCTACGGAGCCGCACTTGGCGCGCTCCTCCTGACCACCATCACCTCCGCCCTTCCCGTCCTGGGAGTCTCGCCGTTCTGGCAGCGAGCCATGATCGGCGTCCTGATCCTGGCCTCGATTGTCCTGGACCGGTACCTTGCCCTTCGCACCGAGCGCCGTCTGAGAGGACACGATTCGCATGCTGGTTGATACAGCACCGCCGGCAGCAGAAACCGGCCGCACCCCCCGCTTCGGCTTCCTGCGCAGCTGGGACACCGCCATCATTGTGGCCCTCGTGGTCAGCATCATTGTCGCCTCCATGACCGTCAGCGGCTTCGCCACCTCCCGCAACGTGGGGTTCCTGCTCATCGACGTGATCCCAGTCCTGCTGCTGGCCCTGCCGATGACGCTGATCATCATCACCGGCGAGATCGACCTGTCTGTCGCCAGCATCGCCGGCTTCGTCAGCTGCGTGTTCGGAGCGCTCTGGAACGCCGGGCTGCCCATGGAAACGATTGTTCCGCTGTGCTTCGTCCTCGGCGCCGTATCCGGGGCGCTCAACGGATTCCTGGTCTCAGTGGTCGGCTTGCCGTCGCTGGCCGTGACCATCGGTACCCTGGCGTTGTACCGCGGGCTCGCCTTTGTTGTGCTGGGGGACCAGGCGGTCACCAGCTTCCCGCGGGCCATCACCACGGGCCTGCAGGCAAAGATCGGCGCCACTGGCATCCCGGTCTGGATCATTCCGGTGATTCTCCTGGTCATCATTTTCGGTATCGCCCTGCACTTCACCGGCTTCGGCCGTTCCCTGTTCGCCATCGGCTACAGCGTGGACGCCGCCCGGTTCTCGGGAATCGGCGTCGCACGGACCAAGTTCTGGCTCTTCGTCATCTCGGGCACCATCGCCGCGCTGGTCGGCGTCTGGTGGACCCTGCGGTACGGAAGCGCACGCGGTGACAACGCCACGGGCCTGGAACTGTCCGTCATCGCGGCAGTCTTGCTGGGCGGCGTCTCTATCTTTGGCGGCAAGGGCACCCTGCCAGGGGTGATCGCCGGCGTCGGGCTCCTGGCCATCCTGCGCAACGCGCTCCAGCTGGCCAGCGTCCCCGAGGACACCCTGTCCATGCTCACCGGCGGCCTCCTGATTCTCGCCGTCGTCGCCCCCAACGCCATCACCTGGATCCGATCCCTCAACCGAAAAGCTTCAACGGCCTGACCACCGCCCACACCTCAGAAACAACGACGTTCAGTTGAAAGGCACCACCATGAAATTCATGTTCACGACCGGACCCCGTCGCCTCGCGCCGGCCTACATCGCCGCCGCAACGGGCCTCGCGCTCGCGCTGAGCGCCTGCGGTGGAACCACCAACACCTCCACCACCGCCGGGGGCGGAGCAGCCACATCCAGCGCCGCCGCGGACCCGAACGCCCC
>JBKPJW010000475.1:0-16412 GCA_046730875.1 Actinomycetota bacterium
GTTCGTGCCCAGTCCCCGCACGAGGAGCTGGTAGAGGAAAGCGGCTTCATTCGAGGTCCGCCCGGAAGTGTAAAAAACTGCCTGGTCGGGATGGTCCATTTCTTTCATCTCCTGGGCGATCAGCTCATAGGCTGCGTCCCATTCGATGGGTGTGTAGTGCGTGGCTCCCTCGGCCAAAAGCATCGGGTGGGTGAGCCGGCCCTGCTGACCCAGCCAGTAGTCGTCCCGCGTTTTCAGGTCCTCGATGGAGTGCTGGGCGAAGAACTCGGGGGTGACGCGGCGGCGGGTGCCCTCCTCGGCCACTGCCTTCGCGCCATTTTCGCAGAACTCGGCTGCGTTGCGCTTTTCGTGTTCGGGCCACGCGCAGCCCATGCAGTCGAACCCGTCGGTCTGGTTGACTGCCAGCAGCGTTTGGACACTGCGCAGCGGGCCCATCTGCTCGAGGGAGATCTTCAGCGAGTTCACCACCGCCGGGATTCCGACGGCCTTGGTCTTGGGTTTGGTGACGGTCAGCTTTGACTCGTCGATGTTATGTTGGGGGGCTTTTGAAGCCATGTGATCTTCCCTTCAGATCTTGGCAGGAAACGGGGGGTGGGCGGCGGCGCTTTGGGGCAAAGTGCGCTGCTGCTGCGTCGGCAGGCTGTCCAGGAGGCGCGGAAGGCGCACCAGGTCGTTGAAGGTGTAAACGTGGAACCCGGCAAAGAGCGGATCCCCGCCCAGTTCGTGGTGAACTTGGCGGATCAGCTGGGCACTGTCGTAGTTAAAGTCGCCACCTCGCCAGAGGGCCCCCGCCATTCCTGTTCCCCGGGCAAGCTTGAGCGAGCGGCCTACGCCGAGGCGTGCTCCCATCGACACCAGCTTCTTGATGGAGACCGGACCCGGGACGCCGACCCAGACGGGAAGCCGTATGTCCCTTTTGCGGATCGTCCGGAGGTATCGGCTGATTGCAGGCGCGGAAAAGCACATCTGCGTGACCAGCGAGGAGGCCATTGGCGCCTTGGCCTGGAGGCTGCTCATGAGCTGTTCCTGGCTCAGCCCGGGGTGGCCTTCGGGGTAGCCGGCAATGCCCAGGGAGAATTCGGGTGAGTAGGCCTTGATTGCCTCCAGGAGTTGTCCGCTCCAGGAGTAGGGACCTGCAGGCGTGCGCCGGTCACCGGCAACGAGAAACAGCTCGAAGACTCCCGCGCCATGCAACTGCCGCAGCAGGGAATGCAGCTCGGCCTGGCTGGTAATGCTACGGGCGGCGAGATGGGGAACTGTGTGGTAGCCCAGTCGAGCGAGATTTGTGGATGCTTCTACCGTCCGTTCTGGACCGTGGTGCGGAAGGCACGTCACACTCACTGAACCCGGAGTATCGAAGGCCAGGGGGAGTTGGGTGAGCAGATCGGCAGACGGCACAACTTCCAGCCGCACCCTTGCAGCAGCTTCCTTGCCCATTGCGCTCCGTTCTTTGGCCTACCGTGCAATGCCCGTAGGGAGGCAGCGTCCATTAGGAAGACATGGACGGGTTGACATTCCTGTACTCACTTAGTGATATATCAGTCCTAGGAATACTATGTACATGGAGCCTTCGCGTCAAGGCTCAGTCGAACGTCGGGAGGGGACCTGGAAATGGCAAGTGGTGGCGAATCACCCGTGGAGGCGGGAGGGTCGTACCTGCCGGGGAGGCAGGACGACGAGTCCTTCGCCGACTTCGCCTATAGGGTCTTGTGCGATGAATTGATCGTTCTGGACATCAAACCGGGTGAACCCCTCAACGATGAAGTCATTTCCAGGCGCCTCGGTGTTGGCAGAACGCCGATCCGGGAAGCTATGAAGCGGCTCGAGAGCGACCATTTGGTGGTGGCCTATCCCCGGCGGGGAACATTCGCCGCGGGCGTGGACATAACTGATCTGGCTGAAATCTCCGAGATACGCCAGCTTCTGGAGCCTGCAGCAGCAGCGCGCGCTGCGCGAATGGCGTCGCCTCAACTTCGGCAGGAGCTCAGGGATTTTGCACGGGAAGTCGGGCAGCTACTGCCGGGGATGCACTCGCAACGGGATCTCATGCGCCTGGACATGCGTGTTCACCGGATGATTTACCGGGCCACTGGAAGTCGGCACCTTGAAGAAGTCCTCATTCGATACGACAACCTGGCAACGCGGATTTGGAGCCTGGTGCTGGAAAAGCTTCCGCCGGTGTCGGAGCATATTGCCCAGCACATTGAGCTTCTCGAATGCATCGCGGAAGGGGATTCCGAAGCAGCTGCACGGCTGACCACCCAGCACGTCGCCGACTTCGAGAACCTGATCAGGGGTGTCCTCTAAACCATTTGGCCTGGTCTCACAGGGCCTGGGCTCATCCAGGGAAAGCGGCGCCTAGGACGTCAAGGATGGCCCTGGCTTTGGTGTGGATCTCGGCCAGCTCATCGTCGGGGTCGGAGTCGGCTGTAATGGCGCCGCCTATCCCCACGGTCAGCCGCTGCCGTTCCGCAGGAGGACTGTGGAACACGGCGCTGCGGATGGTGACCGACAGGTCTGCGGCGCCGTTTGGGGAAAAATAGCCAACCACACCTGAATAGGGTCCGCGTGGTCGGGATTCCAATTCGTCGAGGATGTCCATGCTGCTGATCTTGGGTGCCCCGGTCATCGAGCCGGGAGGATAGGCGGCCGCGACAACAGCCGTCCTCGGCCGGTCCGGGGCAATTGTGGCCTCGATGGTGCTTACCAGCTGGTGCACCGTTGTGTAAGTCTCAACGTCGCAAAGCCGTGTCACGGAAACTGTTCCCGGCTCGGCATGGCGGGAGAGGTCGTTTCGCATCAGGTCCACGATCATGACGTTCTCCGCCCTGTCCTTTGTCGAGGTCATGAGGTCATGCTTCAGCTGCCTGTCTGCCTGTGGTGACGTGTGCCGTCGTCGGGTTCCCTTGATGGGTTCGGCACGGACGTGACCGCCCGCGGTGATACTGAGGAACCGCTCCGGGGAGGAACTCGCGATGGTTACAGCCCCGAGCTGGACAAGGCTTGCGAACGGCGCCGGGCTGGCCCGGCGGAGTCTGCGGTATAAGTCCCACGGATCCATGCTCTCGTGGAGGTTGCTGAAGATTTGAGTCGTGAGGCACACCTCATAGGAGTTTCCCTGCACGATTTCGTCCTGGGATGCCGCGATTTTTTGAAGGTAGGACTGGCCGGAGTCCGTCGCTCTGAACTGTACGGCCGGCAACCGGCTGCTGAGGTGCCGGGGCCTGGAAGGCAGGCGCCGGATGCGTCGGGCAGCGTTCCTGCACCATTGCTGGCCTTCTGCTCCGGTTTCGGCCAGAAGGTACAGGCAACGGGCCTCATGGTCGAACACTAAGGCCCGGGTGCAGCGGATCAATGAGGCATCTGGCAGTGGTGATTCCACCGCACTGCCGCCACACTCGCGCTTGAGCTCGTAACCCAGGTAGCCCAACCAGCCGAGGGCGAACTCCAGCCCCGGGGGAAGACCGGGAATGGGGGCCTGGCTGCTGTCCCAGTTTCTGTCCAGCCAGCTGAAGAAGGGACCTGGAAACCTCGCGGTCACCAGCTTTGATTCCATGACGGTCACGCCGTTCAGGTGCTGTGCTCTCATGCCGCGGCTGCCGGAATCATCAGCCATGATGCTGTAGCGGTTGCGTCCGGCGTCGGGGTCCGTTGCCGCGTTCGAGCTGTCCAGCCAGACGCGGTGGCTGGACAGTCCGTAGAGCTCGTGGAAGGCTGCTTCCGGATCCGGATATTCCGCAAGCGGCACACACTGGAGGGTAGGGGCGGCAGGCAGTTTCCGGAGGCCGCGAAGTGCGGCGAGGGAGGGAAGGCGCGCCAGGGCCTCGGCAGCGTGAAGGGGCGATTCAGGGTGCGAAGGGTCCAGGACTGTGATTTCCGCGGCGACGCCGACCCGGTCGCTGTTCGGCCAGGCGAGTATTCGGAGCAGGCAGTTTCCGGTGTCGCCTCGGCTGGTCACGAGGACAACTTCGGGGCATTTGCCGCGGGCGTGCAGCACATCCCGGTCGGTTTGTGTTCGCGCCGTGCAGAAGGAACTCAGCACCCGTTCGAGCGCGGACACAAAGGTTCGCCCTTCAGGCGTATCCACGCCTTCGACGGTCACGAAAACAGGTTCCAGGGGCTGGCAGGTGTGTCTGCCGTGGATCATCCGGCAGTTCCCGGGACCAAGGCACGCGACTGTCTCCGCGCGGCCTCCGTTGTGTGCAGGAGAAGCAGGGAGGTGGTGACGGAGCCGACGCCGCCGGGGACAGGAGTCAGTGCCGCGGCAACGCCGCGCACGCTGGCTTCGTCGACATCCCCTACCAGCGACCCGTCGGGAAGGACGTTGGTGCCGACGTCGATCACTACGGCACCGGAAGAAACGTGGTCGCCGTTCAGCAGGCCGGTGCGCCCGGCTGCGACGACCACGACGTCGGCGGTCTTGGTGTATTTTTCCAGCGGACCTGACCTGGAGTGGCAGACGGTAATCGCGGCGTCGCGTTCCAGCAGCAGCAGGGACAATGGCTTTCCCACGACGGCGGAACGGCCTATGACGACGACGTTCCTGCCTGCGAGTGGGATGTCGAAGTGGTCAAGGATTTCGATGACGGCGCGGGCTGTGGCAGGTGCGAACGAGGGCTGGCCGACGGCCAGTCGGCCAAGGCTCAACGGGTTCGCGCCGTCGATGTCCTTCTCCGGGGCAATGTGCCCCACCAGCTCATCTGTCTCGACGCCGGGAGGCAGAGGCGTCTGGAGGATGATGCCGTTCACTGATGGGTCGGCGCTGAGGTCCGTCAGGACTGAGGCTATGACCTGTCCGCTGGCGTCGTTGCCAAGGTCCTGGATCCGGCAATGGATGCCGGCACTTTCTGCGGCCCGTTCGATGGACCGGACATACCAGTGTGTGGAGCCGTCGTCGGTGGCCACAACCACTGCGAGCGTTGGCTGTTGCCCGTCGGCTTCGAGTCCTCGGGCCTCATCGTGGGCTTTCTGCCGAATGGTCTTTGCCAGTGTTTTTCCGGAGAGGAGTAAGGTGCTCAACCGAGAATCCTTTCGCGCACGCGCCGCACGAGTACGTCCGCTGCCAGGACGACCTTTTCCTCGATGCCGTCGGTTTGGTCAGCCAGCCGCGAACGGGCTGCGGCGTCCTTAACGGCTACAACATTGATGTCGATGTTCACCCGGGCGGTGGTGGCGGCTGCGCGGGCTGCGTCGGCGGCGGCGGCGATGTCGCTGATCACATTGGCGTTCGCGACCTCGAAAAGTTCTGTGGCAAGATCCACGATGGCGCCGGCGAGCTTGATGAGCTGCGCGGGGGTTTGCGCGGCCAGGATGAGGGCATCCTGGATGGCTGCCGTTCGTGCGGCCCTGAGATCGTCCGTTCCGGACGGAAGTTTGTACGAATCGATGACGCCCTGAAACGCATGTTCGTCAGCGTCCGCCAGGCGCAGGGCCTCGGCTACCAGTCCGTCGGTGGCGCTGATGATCCTTTGGACGAGTTCGGCGTGCTGCTCGTACTTCGCGCCGGTGGTGTATCTGGCAACCATAGCTACGAGCGCTGCCCCCTGGGCAGCGTGGAGGGCCGCGGCCGCGCCGCCGCCTGGGGTGGGTTCGCGTGAGGCAAGCCTGGCGAGGTATTCGTTGATTGTTTCTGAACTGATCATGTGTCTTCCTGGAAGCTCGAGTCGACCGGGCGGGGTATGGGACGAGCCATGGAAGAGCAGCGGCTCGGACTCTGGCTCGAGGGCATGAGTCCGGGCCGCCTGCCCTTGAATGGTCTGGAGCGTAGTTAGCCGCGGAGCCTGGTCATCGTGGGGTCGTAAAGCGGATCTGCGGTGACTGTGGCCCGGATGCGCCGTCCGAAGTACTCAATCTCAACTGAGTCACCAATGGAGACAGTGGCCGGGAGGTAGGCGTAGGCGATCGGTTTGGCGACGGTGTAGCCGTAGGCGGCGCTGGTGACGTAGCCGACTGCCTGGTCCTTGTAGAAGACTGGTTCCTTGCCCAGCACGATGCTGCGGCCGTCGTCGACCGTCAGGCAGCGCAGGCGTCGGGCGGAGTTTTCCTCGGTGCGGCCTTCCAAAGCGGCCTTTCCGACGAAGTTTTCCTTGGTCATCTTCACGGCGAATCCGAGGCCGGCTTCCAGGGGGTCGTGCTCGGTGGTCATGTCGGTGCCCCACGAGCGGTAACCCTTTTCCAGACGCAGCGAGCTGAAGGCGGCCCGGCCCGCGGCGATGACGCCGTGGGGCTGTCCGGCCTTCCACAGGGCATCCCAGAGGCGCTGTCCATTGTCCGCACTGGTGTAGAGCTCCCAGCCCAGCTCGCCGACGTAGGAAAGGCGCATCGCGGTGACGGTGACGCCGCCGATGACCACCTTTTTGGCACGGAAGTAACGGAGGCCGTCGTTGGAGAAATCGTCGCTGCTGACGGTGCTGATGAGGTCCCGTGCAAGGGGGCCCCACAGACCGATGCAGCAGGTGCCCCCTGTCGTGTCGCGCACCTGTACCCAGTCGCTGGCGGTACCGCTTTCCGTCTGGTGGCGTGCGGCCCGCTCAAAGTAGGCGGTATCGATGTTTCCGTTGGCTCCGAGCTGGAAGGTGTCCTCACTCAGGCGGGCGACGGTGATGTCGCTTCGGATGCCTCCGGCGTGGTCCAGCAGGAGGGTGTAGGTGACTGCGCCCGGCTTCTTTGTCATGTCCGCGGTGGTGAGCTCCTGCAGCAGCTTCAGTGCTCCCGGGCCGGAGACCTCAAGGCGCTTGAGCGGAGTCATGTCGTACATGGCCACTGCCGTGCGGGTCTTCCAAGCTTCCGCGGCGGCAATGGGCGAGCTGAACATCCCCGACCAGGCATCACGGGCCGGGGGCTGCCACTCAGCCGGCATCTCCTTCAGCAGTTCCGCGTTGGCTTCGAACCAGTAGGGGCGTTCCCATCCGCCGCCCTCCAGGAAGAATCCTCCCAAGGCCTTGTGGCGGGCGTAAAAAGGGCTGACTCGGAGGTTGCGGGGGGAGAGCTTGGACTGGAGCGGGTGCAGGACATCGTAGATTTCAACGAAATTCTGCTGTGACGTTTCGCTGACATATTCCGGGGTCAGCTGGACCTCTTCAAAGCGGTGAATATCGCAATCACCCAGATCGATTTCCGACCTTCCGGTGGTCAGCAGTTCGGCAACGGCGCGGGCAATTCCGGCTGAGTGGGTCACCCAGACGGCTTCGGCGACGAAGAAGCCATCCAGCTCCTTGGACTCGCCCACCAGGGATCCGCCGTCCGGAGTGAAGGAGAAGATGCCGTTGAAGCCATCCTCGATGTCGCTTTCCCGCAGCGCAGGCAGCATGCGCTTGGTGGCTTCCCACGCCGGGAGGAAGTCTTCCAGGGTGAAGTCGAGCCGGGACGGCATGTTGTGTTCGCTGATCGCGGCCGGCTCAAAGGTGCCGAGTTCGTCAAGGTCCACGGGCATCGGACGATGCGCGTAGGAACCGATGCCGTAGCGTTCGCCGTGCTCGCGGTAGTAAAGGTCCTGGTCCTGGTGTCGCAGAATCGGCAAGGTGGCCCCGTTGGGCAGGTCGTTCTTGCCCTTCAACGCCGGTACCGGAGTGGTTTTGACGTACTGGTGGGCCAGGGGCAGAAGGGGGACGGACATGCCGATCATTTCGCCAATCTTGGCCCCCCAGAAGCCTGCGCAGGAAACCACGATGTCCGCGGGGATAACACCTTCGGAGGTCTGGACGCCAGTGACGCGCCGGCCGGACTGTTCAATACCCGTGACCGTGGTGTTGCCGCGGTACTTGACGCCCGCGGCTTCCGTACGCTTGATCAGCAGCTGAACGGCGCGGGCGGCGTTGGCCAGGCCGTCGCTGGGAACATGGAGCCCTCCCAGGATGTCTTCCTCGTTCAGCAGCGGGTACAGCTCCATGCACTCTTCACGTGAAAGGATCTTGCCGCTAATTCCATACGATGCGGCGTATCCGAGCTTGCGCTTCAGATCCGCCAGACGGGTCTCGGTGGTGGCGACCTCGAGGCCGCCGACCTGGTTGAAGCAGTTGACGCCGTCCTCGGTCAGGGACAGAAGCTTCTCCACCGTGTACTTGGCGAAGAGCGCCATGGACTTTGAGGCGTTCGTCTGGAAGACGAGACCGGGGGCGTGGGACGTGGATCCCCCGGGCATGTTCAGCGGTCCCTGGTCCAGGACAGTGATGTTGTTCCAACCCCGGGTGACCAGTTCATCGGCCAGGTTCGTGCCGACGATTCCAGCTCCAATAATGACAATGTTTGGCGTCGATGCCATGTGGTTTCTCCTGCTGAGTTTCGTGTGTCGTCGTTGCTGGTTTGGTGGTCGTGCTTAGCGGAACACGACGGTGCTGGTCTGGTCCAGCAGCACACGGTGTTCGCAGTGCCACCGCACGGCGCGGGACAGTGCCAGTGCTTCGGCGTCCTGTCCGACTGTTGAAAGGGCGGTCGGTCCGTAGCTGTGGTCGACCCTGATGACTTCCTGTTCGATGATTGGCCCCTCATCCAGTTCCGCGGTTACGTAGTGGGCGGTGGCGCCCACCAGCTTGACTCCACGGTCGTAGGCCTGGTGGTAAGGGCGTGCACCCTTGAATCCGGGAAGGAAGGAGTGGTGGATGTTGATAGCCCGGCCTTCCAGAGAGCGGCAAAGGTCATCGGACAGTACCTGCATGTACCGGGCGAGCACAACGAGGTCGATGTTATGCTCGTCCACCAGTTCCAGGAGTCGCCGTTCGGCATCTGACTTTGTCTCAGGGGTCACCGGGAGGTAGATGAAGGGGAGTCCGGCGGCCTCGGCCATGGCCCGGTGGGTTTCGTGGTTGGAAACGATAAGGGCGATGTCGCCTCCGAGGCTTCCGCCCCGCCAGCGGAAGAGCAGGTCGTTCAGGCAGTGGCCGAACTTGGACACCATCACCAGGACGCGCTGCTTGGTCTGGTCATAGAAGCTGAATTTCATGTCGAAGCGGTCCGCGATCGAACTAAATTCTTCCTGGAGCCTCTCCGGGGTGTAGGCCGCCGGGCCGGAGAAAGCGGTGCGCAGATGCAGTGTCTGGCGGAGGCCGTCGTCGAACTGCTGGTGTTCGTCGATGTTAAAGCCACGCTCAAAGAGAAAGGTGGTGACCGCCTGGACGATGCCCGCGCGTTCGCTGCACGAGAGTGTGAGCACGAACTTCTGCGTCTGGTCTTCCACGCGGGCCTCTGACTGAGGCAGCGTGCTGGTAGATGAGTCTGTCGCCACGAGGGTCATGTTTCCTCCTTAGATATATTTCAAGATTCACAACTGATATATTAGCGTGGCAATCAGCGTATACTGGTCATAGGGTTAGGTCAATAGCCTTTTTGGCTTGAATGAAACGGGGTCCGCGATATGGCAATTGAAGTTCCGGCAATCGCCGATGATGCGGCAAAGAAGTCGTTGGCTGACATTTCCTACGAGCGCATCCGGGACCGGCTGCTGATGCTTGACATCAAGCCCGGCGATCTTCTCAATGACGAGGACCTCGCCAAGGACCTCGGTGTCGGGCGGACTCCGGTGCGTGAGGCCCTAAAGCGACTGGAGCTCGATCGCCTGGTAGTTTCCTATCCGCGAAGGGGAACTTTCGCGACGCGAGTGGAGGTCACTGACCTTGGGTTCATTTCCGAAATACGCACGCAGCTCGAACCCCTTGCCGCCGCCCGCGCTGCCCGGGTGGCGACGGAGCCGACGAGGGAGCGATTGCGGGCCATTATGAGTGCTGTGGAGTCTTTCGACGCCAGCACGGCATCCGTCGTCGAAACCTTGCGGCTGGATGCCCGCGTGCACCAAGGCATTTACGCGGCCGCCGCCAATCCCCACCTCGAAGACGTCCTGATTCGGTACGACAATCTCGCGATACGAATCTGGTGCATGGTCCTGGATCGCCTTCCCGACCTTTCGCGCCACGTGCATGAGCACGTGGACCTGCTCCGTGCCGTTATCGACGGGGATGAGGACAAGGCCGCGGAACTCGCGCGGATCCACGTTAGTGGCTTCGAGCACGCTGTGCGCGAAGCTCTTTTCGCCGCTTAGGAGGGCCTGTTCAGATAGCTCCACTACGCCGGGAGGTCCTCCTCGTTACAAGGCTTGCGTGTCAATAACGTCCCGGCGCGCTCCACCTAGGCCAAATCTCCTCCGGCCGGGAGTTGGGGCGCAATGCGGGAGGCGGCGCACCATCCGCTCCAGGCCCTGTTGTCCATTTCGGGGCACTTGGCTGCGCCGGCCAACCCGCCCGGAAAATCTGTTGACACCCACCGGAGTGGATAGCATACTTGAGTCACGAAACTAATATATCAACCGGATATTAGATAGCAGACTTAGGAGAAATGATGGTCGACGTTCTGACCCGCTCGCTCGCAGAGACCGATCCCCTGATCCACGCCGCTGTACAGCAGGAACTGCTGCGCCAGCAGGGCACCCTGGAAATGATCGCCTCCGAAAACTTTGCGCCCACTGCCGTCATGGAGGCGCAGGGTTCTGTGCTGACCAACAAGTATGCCGAGGGCTACCCGGGCAAGCGCTACTACGGCGGCTGCGAACACGTCGACGTGATCGAACAGCTCGCCATCGACCGCCTGAAGTCACTGTTCGGCTCCGAATTCGCTAACGTCCAGCCCCACTCCGGCGCTCAGGCCAATGCAGCGGCGATGTTCGCCCTCATCCAGCCAGGTGACACCATCCTGGGACTAAATCTCGCCCACGGCGGCCATCTCACCCACGGCATGCGCATCAACTTTTCCGGCAAGCTCTACAAGGTTGTCCCGTACGGGGTGCGTGAGGAGGACCTGCTGATCGATATGGCCGAGGTTGAGCGCCTGGCCGTAGAGAACAAGCCCAAGCTGATCGTGGCCGGCTGGTCCGCATACTCCCGGCAGCTGGACTTCGCCGAGTTCCGGCGCATCGCCGACCTCGTGGGCGCCTACCTCATGGTTGACATGGCCCACTTCGCCGGCCTCGTGGCAGCGGGCCTGCACCCTAACCCGGTCCCGCACGCCCACATTGTCACCAGCACCACGCATAAGACACTCGGCGGCCCGCGCGGCGGTGTGATCCTCACAAATGACGCCGACATTGCCAAAAAGGTAAATTCGGCCGTGTTTCCGGGGCAGCAGGGTGGTCCGCTGGAACACGTGATCGCGGCCAAGGCCGTTGCCTTCAAGCTGGCTGCGGAACCTTCCTTCCGGGAACGCCAGGAACGCACCCTGGAAGGCGCCCGGATCATCGCCGAGCGACTGCTCGCCGAAGACGTTGCCGAGTCCGGAGTGACCGTGGTCACCGGCGGCACCGATGTGCACCTGGTCCTGGTGGACCTGCGGAACTCGGAACTGGATGGCCAGCAGGGTGAGGACCGGCTGCACCGGATCGGCATCACGGTCAACCGTAACGCCGTTCCGTTCGACCCGCGTCCGCCGATGGTTTCCTCCGGTCTGCGCGTCGGCACCCCGGCCCTGGCCACCCGCGGCTTCGGTAAGACTGAATTCACCGAAGTCGGCGACATCATTGCCTCCGCCCTGAAGCGCGATTTCAGTGACGAGACCGCGGCAGCGCTGCGGCAGCGGGTCGAAAACCTCGCCGAGAAATTTCCCCTCTATCCGAACCTCTCGGGCAAGGACGGAGACCAGTAATGACCACCGAGCATCTTCCGGAGCACCCGGAGTTCCTTTGGCACAATCCGGATCCGAAGTCTTCCTATGACGCGGTGATTGTGGGCGGGGGCGGTCATGGGCTGGCGACGGCGTATTACCTGGCCAAGAACCACGGGATGACGAATATTGCCATTCTGGAGAAGGGCTGGCTGGCGGGGGGCAACATGGCCCGGAACACCACGATCATTCGTTCCAATTATTTGTGGGACGAGTCCGCGGCGATTTATGAGCATGCGCTGAAGCTGTGGGAGGTCCTGCCGGAGGAGCTTGATTACGATTTCCTGTTCAGCCAGCGCGGGGTGATGAACCTGGCCCATACCCTGGGTGATGTCCGTGAGAGCATCCGCCGGGTGGGGGCGAACAAGCTCAACGGTGTCGATGCCGAGTGGCTGGATCCGCAGCAGGTCAAGGAACTCTGCCCGATCCTGAATATTAATGACAACATCCGCTACCCGGTGATGGGTGCCACGTATCAGCCGCGGGCCGGGATCGCCAAGCATGACCATGTCGCGTGGGCGTTTGCCCGCAAGTGTGATGAGCTGGGTGTGGATATTATCCAGAACTGCGAGGTCACCGGTTTCGTCAAGGACGGGAACAAGGTGGTGGGGGTCAGGACCAGCCGCGGGACGATCAACACCGAAAAGGTCGGTCTTTGCGCCGCCGGGCACAGTTCGGTGCTGGCGGAAATGGCCGGTTTCCGGCTTCCCATTCAGTCCCACCCGCTTCAGGCGCTGGTCTCGGAGCTGCACGAGCCGGTTCACCCTACGGTGGTGATGTCCAATCACGTCCATGTCTATGTTTCCCAGGCGCATAAGGGGGAACTGGTCATGGGCGCCGGGGTGGATTCGTATAACGGCTACGGTCAGCGCGGTTCGTTCCATGTGATTGAGCATCAGATGGCCGCGGCCGTGGAGCTTTTCCCGATTTTTGCCCGCGCCCATGTGCTCCGGACCTGGGGCGGGATTGTGGATACCACCCTGGACGCGTCCCCGATCGTGGGTACCACGCCGGTGGAGAACATGTTCGTTAACTGCGGCTGGGGTACCGGCGGGTTCAAGGGCACCCCGGCGGCCGGGCTGACGTTCGCGCATACCATCGCCACGGGGGAACCGCACCCGCTGAACAGGCCTTTCGCGCTCGAGCGGTTCGAGACCGGCGCGCTGATCGATGAACACGGCGCCGCCGCCGTGGCCCACTAGAAAGAGGTACGGACATGCTCCTGATTTCCTGCCCCAACTGCGGGCCGCGCGATGAGACCGAGTTCCATTACGGCGGCCAGGCCCACGTGCCCTACCCGGAAAACCCGGCTGAGCTGACCGACCGTGAATGGGCCGAGTACCTGTTCTACCGGGACAACACCAAGGGTGTCTTCGCCGAGCGCTGGCTGCACAGCACCGGGTGCCGGCAGTGGTTCAACATGCTCCGCGACACGTACACCTATGACATCCAGGCCATCTACCCGATGGGTCAGCTCCGGCCCGCCACGGGAACCACGGCCCCCACCCTGACCAGTCCCGTTTCCCCGGAAGGAGCCTCCCAATGAGCGCTCAGCCGCAGTCCGCGCGTCTTGGCGCCGGCGGACGCATCGACCGTGCCGTTACCTGGCGTTTCACCCTGGACGGCCAGGAGTACACCGGCCACCCGGGGGACACCCTGGCCTCCGCGCTGCTGGCCAACGGCCGGGTGCGGGCGGGCAACTCGCTGTATGAGGACCGGCCCCGCGGCATCATGTCCGCCGGGGTGGAGGAAGCCAACGCCCTGGTCAAGATCGCCTCCCGGTTCCCGGGCCACGTGGCCGAGTCCATGCTCCCGGCCACCACGGTCTCGCTCGTGGACGGGCTGAGCGCCGAATTCCTCAACGGGCTCGGGAAGCTGGATCCGGAGGAGGACCATGCGGAGTACGACAAGAAGTACGTCCACACCGACGTCCTTGTCGTCGGCGGCGGGCCCGCCGGGCTGGCCGCGGCGCGCGAAGCGGTCCGCGCCGGCGCCCGGGTTATCCTCATTGATGACCAGCCCGAACTGGGAGGGTCGCTGCTGTCCGGTTCCACCGACCCGGCCCTGGTAGAGAGCATCGAGGGCAGGCCCGCGCTGGACTGGGTGGCCGATGTTGAGGCCGAACTGATTTCCGCGGCCGAGTGCACGGTCCTGAACCGCACCTCCGCGTTCGGTTCCTATGACGCCAACTACGTCATCGCGGCGCAGAACCGCACGGATCACCTGCTGACCCCGGCCGCGCCGGGTGTTTCCCGCCAGCGGATCTGGCATATCCGTGCCGCCCAGGTCATCCTGGCCCCGGGCGCCCATGAACGGCCGCTGGTTTTTGAAAACAACGACCGCCCCGGGATCATGCTCGCCTCCGCGGCCCGCACGTACCTGAACCGGTACGCCGTCGCGGCCGGGTCCCGGGTGCTGATCAGCACCACCAACGACAGCGCCTACGCCCTGGCCGCGGACCTCCGCGCGGCCGGGATCAAGGTCGCCGCGGTCGTGGACGCCCGCCCGGAACTGACCCGGGTCGCGGCGGCCGCCGTCGAGGCCGGCACCCGGGTGCTGATCGGCAGCGCCGTGGCCGACACGACCGGTGAGGAGCGCATCCTCGCCGCCACGGTCCGGAGCATCAACGACGCCGGCGAGCTCACCTCGGGCGTCGAAGAGATCGCCTGTGACCTGCTGGCCGTTTCCGGCGGCTGGTCCCCGGTGGTGCACCTGCACTCCCAGCGTCAGGGCCGGCTGCGCTGGGACGAGGACCTCGCCGCGTTCGTGCCCAACAGCGTGGTCCCGGACCAGCAGGTCGCCGGGGCCGTCCGCGGCAGTTTCGACCTGGCCGACTGCGTGGCCGAGGGCATCTCCGCCGGGGCCGCGGCGGTCATCGCCGCGGGCTTCGACGCCGGCGCCGCACCGTCCGCTCCGGCCCCGGCGCGGGCCTCCGCCCCGACCCGCCAGCTCTGGCTGGTCCCCGGGCAGCAGGGCGGGCCCGAGGGCTGGCACCACCACTTCGTGGACTTCCAGCGCGACCAGAGCGTGGCCGATGTGCTGCGCTCCACCGGGGCCGGGATGCGCTCGGTCGAACACGTCAAGCGCTACACCTCGATCAGCACCGCGAACGATCAGGGCAAGACCTCCGGGGTGAACGCGATCGGCGTGATCGCCGCGGCGCTGCGCACCGCCGGGGAAGCCTCCCGCGGGATCGGGGAGATCGGCACCACCACCTACCGCGCCCCGTTCACCCCGGTGGCGTTCGCGGCCCTGGCCGGACGCCAGCGCGGGGAACTCTTCGACCCGGCCCGGGTGACCTCCATCCACCCCTGGCACCTGGCCCACGGGGCCCTGTTCGAGGATGTCGGGCAGTGGAAGCGGCCCTGGTACTACCCGGCCGACGGGGAGGACATGGACGCCGCGGTGCTGCGTGAATGCGCCGCGGTCCGGGAATCCGTGGGCTTCATGGACGCCACCACCCTGGGCAAGATCGAGATCCGCGGCAAGGACGCCGGCGAGTTCCTGAACCGGATCTACACCAACGCGTTCAAGAAGCTGGCCCCCGGCTCGGCACGCTACGGGGTGATGTGCACCCCGGACGGGATGATCTTCGATGACGGGGTCACCCTGCGCCTGGATCAGGACCGGTTCTTCATGACCACCACCACCGGCGGCGCGGCCAAGGTCCTGGACTGGCTGGAGGAATGGCTGCAGACCGAATGGCCGGAACTGGACGTGCACTGCACCTCGGTGACCGAGCAGTGGTCCACCGTCGCCGTCGTCGGACCGAAATCCCGGGCCGTCATCGCGAAACTGGCCCCGGAACTCGCCGCCGACGGCGCCCTGGACGCCGAGGCCTTCCCGTTCATGACGTTCCGCGAAACCACCCTCGCCTCCGGCGTGCAGGCCCGGATCTGCCGGATCTCCTTCTCCGGTGAACTGGCCTACGAGATCAACGTCCCGTCCTGGTACGGGCTGAACACCTGGGAAGCCGTCGCGGCAGCCGGCGCGGAATTCAACATCACTCCGTACGGCACCGAAACCATGCACGTGCTGCGCGCCGAAAAGGGCTACCCGATCGTCGGGCAGGACACCGACGGGACCGTCACCCCGCAGGACGCCGGCATGGAATGGATCGTCTCCAAGGCCAAGGACTTCATCGGCAAACGCTCCTACACCCGCAAGGACGCCGCCCGCACCGACCGGAAACACCTGGTCAGCGTCCTGCCCGTGGACGGCAGCATCCGGCTCCCGGAAGGCACCCAGCTGATCGAGCAGGGCATCAGCGTCAACCCCGCCGACGGCCCCGTCCCGATGCAGGGCTTCGTGACCTCCAGCTACCACAGCGCCGCGCTCGGCAGGTCCTTCGCGCTGGCCCTGATCAAGAACGGCCGCAACCGCATCGGCGAGACCCTCGTCGCCGCCGCCGGCGACCAGCTCCTGGACGTCGTCGTCGCAGAAACCGTACTTTTTGACTCCGAAGGGGCCCGTAAAGATGGCTGACACAACAGCACTCGATAACTCCAAGAAAATCCGGACCATCCGCCGCAGCCCCGCCTCGCACCTGCGGGAGGCATTCGAGGCAGGATCCGTTGCAGGCGTCGTGGAGCTGCGCGAGGAGCCGTTCCTGACCATGGCCGGGTTCCGGGTCGATCCTGCCGGCGAAGCCGGGGAGCGGCTGGCGTCCGTCACGGGAGGCCTGCCTTCGGTGTCCGGTGAGGTCCGTGAGAGCGGCGATACCGCGGTGCTGTGGCTGGGCCCGGCAGAGTTCCTGCTGGTGGCACCCGCGG
>JBKPJW010000476.1:0-9814 GCA_046730875.1 Actinomycetota bacterium
TCCGAAGGCCTCGAGGCTGCCAAGCCGTTCATCAAGGCCCTCTGCGAGGCGCAGTCCGACCTGGCCGCCCGCGCCGCCAAGCCGACCGTCGAGTTCCCGGTCTTCCTGGACTACCAGGACGACGTCTACGCCGCTGTGGAATCCGCTGCCGCCGAGAAGCTGGCCGCTGTCTTCCAGATCGCCGACAAGCAGGAACGCGACACCGCATCGGACGAGCTCAAGGACGAGGTCACCTCTTCCCTGGCCGGCCAGTTCGAAGGCCGCGAGAAGGAGCTGTCCGCAGCTTTCCGCTCCGTCACCAAGCAGGTTGTGCGCCAGCGCATCCTCAAGGACCAGATCCGCATCGACGGCCGAGGCCTGACGGACATCCGCCAGCTCACCGCCGAGGTTGAGGTTCTGCCCCGCGTCCACGGCTCGGCCATCTTCGAACGCGGCGAGACCCAGATCATGGGTGTCACCACGCTGAACATGCTCAAGATGGAACAGCAGATCGACTCGCTGTCTCCCGTGACGCGCAAGCGCTACATGCACAACTACAACTTCCCGCCGTACTCCACCGGCGAGACCGGCCGCGTCGGTTCCCCGAAGCGCCGCGAAATCGGGCACGGTGCCCTCGCAGAGCGCGCCATCATGCCGGTGCTGCCCTCCCGCGAGGAATTCCCCTACGCCATCCGCCAGGTGTCTGAGGCTCTCAGCTCCAACGGTTCGACGTCGATGGGTTCCGTCTGCGCCTCCACGCTGTCCCTGCTCAATGCAGGTGTGCCGCTGAAGGCTGCCGTTGCCGGTATCGCCATGGGCCTGGTTTCCGACCAGGTTGACGGCCAGACCCGCTACGCCGCCCTGACCGACATCCTCGGCGCCGAAGATGCCTTCGGCGATATGGACTTCAAGGTCGCCGGCACCTCCGAGTTCGTCACGGCCATCCAGCTCGACACCAAGCTCGACGGCATCCCCGCCTCGGTCCTGGCCGCCGCGCTGAAGCAGGCCCGCGAAGCCCGCCTGCACATCCTGGATGTCCTGAACTCCGCGATCGACACCCCGGACGAGCTCTCCGAGTTCGCGCCGCGCGTCATCGCGGTCAAGATCCCGGTTGACAAGATCGGCGAGGTCATCGGCCCGAAGGGCAAGATGATCAACCAGATCCAGGAAGACACCGGAGCCGACATCTCGATCGAGGACGACGGCACCGTCTACATCGGCGCCACCAACGGCCCGTCTGCCGACGCAGCCCGGTCCGCGATCAACGCCATCGCCAACCCGCAGGTCCCGGAAATCGGTGAGCGCTACCTGGGTACGGTCGTCAAGACCACCACCTTCGGCGCCTTCGTGTCCCTGACTCCGGGCAAGGACGGTCTGCTGCACATTTCCGAGCTGCGCAAGATCGCCGGCGGCAAGCGCGTGGACAACGTCGACGACGTCGTCTCCGTGGGCCAGAAGATCCAGGTGGAAATCACCAAGATCGACGACCGCGGCAAGCTCTCCCTGTCTCCCGTGGTGGCCGAAGAGGCTGGCTCCGAGGAAACCGAGAACGCTGAGGTCTCCGCGGACGCCGCAGAGTAGCATTTCCTGAACCAAACGGCGGGGCCGGTGGATCTTCCACCGGCCCCGCCGCTGGTTAATGCCCCGACGGTTAATGCCTTCGCGGCCGCCTCGCCGGCATCCGCCGGGGGAGTGGCCCGCTGGTACGATTGCAGGCAGATTTGACGCATAATTTTGACGGTTTATGGAAAGGCCTTGATGACTGTCGTCCCCCTGCCGCTAGAGCAGAACCAGCACGCTGACACCCTGATCCACGGAGCCGACGGCGGTTCCGAGGTTCGCCGCTCCGTCCTCCCCGGCGGCGTCCGTGTGCTGACGGAAGCCATGCCAGGCCAGCGGTCGGCCACGATCGGCTTTTGGGTCGGTGTAGGTTCGCGCGATGAGGCCCCGGGCCAACACGGCTCCACCCACTTCCTGGAACACCTGCTGTTCAAAGGCACCGGGCGCCGCACGGCCCTGGAAATCGCCTCGGCCTTTGATGAGGTGGGCGGGGAATCGAACGCCGCCACCGCGAAGGAGAGCACGTGCTACTTTGCCCGCGTGCTGGACAGCGACCTCCCCATGGCGATCGACGTCATCGCTGACATGATCACCGGTGCCGTCCTGGACCCGCGGGAGATGGAGCAGGAACGCGACGTCATCCTCGAAGAGATCGCGATGGACAGCGACGACCCCACCGACGTCGCGCATGAGCACTTTGTCGCCGCCGTCCTCGGATCCCACCCGCTCGGCCGCCCGATCGGCGGCACGCCGGCGGCCATCCGCGCGGTGGCCCGCGATTCGGTGTGGGACCACTACCGCCGGTACTACCGTCCCGACGAGCTCGTGGTCACCGCGGCCGGCGGACTGGACCACGACGTCGTCTGCGGACTTGTGGTGGATGCCCTGCACACCGCCGGCTGGAGCCTTGAACCGGCTGCCGCGCCCGTGCAGCGCCGGTCCACCGAGCGTGCGGCCATCACCGGCACGGCCGGCCTGCATGTGGTGAAGCGGCCGGTGGAACAGGCCAACATCATCATGGGCTGCCCCTCGCTGGTTGCCACGGACGACCGCCGCTTTGTCATGAGCGTGCTCAACGCCGTCCTCGGCGGCGGCATGTCATCACGGCTCTTCCAGGAGGTCCGGGAGAAGCGCGGACTGGTCTACTCGACCTACTCGTTCGCCTCCTCCTACGCCGACGCCGGCTATTTCGGCATGTATGCCGGCTGCACGCCGTCGAAGGTCCGGCAGGTCATCGATTTGCTCGGCGCCGAACTGGACAAGCTGGCCGCGGACGGCATCTCCGACGAGGAGCTGCGCAAGGCCGTGGGTCAGCTGTGTGGAGGAATTGTGCTGGCTTTGGAGGACACCGGTTCCCGAATGTCCCGGCTGGGCCGCGCGGAGCTGGTCTCCGGCGAGTACCAGGACATCGATGAGACCCTGCGCCAGATCAAGGCCGTCAGCGCCTCCGAGGTCCAGGAGCTCGCCCGAGAGCTCGCCGCCGCCCCGCGGACTGTCACTGTGGTGGGCCCCTTTGAGGAAACGGAGACGTTTGGCCTCCTGGCCTAGACACGGCCCCGGCGCGGGATGATGATGGTGGCGGGGTCACTCGGGAGGAACTCCGTATGGGAGGAACTGTGGACCGGCCACTGCCGGGCAGTGCAGGCGAGGCGCTGGAGACGTTCCTGGGCCGTTGGACGGGGACCACGCACTGGGAGGCCACCGCGTGGGGTCCGGCCCGCAGCGCGGAAACCGAGATCATCTTTTCCCGGGCCGCCGCCGGGCTTGCCGTAACCCAGAGCTACCGCCATACGGACGCGGACGGGTCCCGTTCCGAAGGCCATGGTGTCTTCACCACCGACCCGGACCACCCGGACACCCTCCTGTACCACGTCAACAGCATGGGACTGCCGCCCGAGGCGCCGGCCCGCGCCAGTTGGGAGGGCGGCATCCTGACCGTGGAACGGCGCAGCGACCGCGGCACCGCACGGCACACCTTCCGGGTGGACAACGGCGAACTGACGCACGCCGCCGGTCTGCGGCTGGGCAAGGCGCGCGACTTCATGCCTTTCATGACCACCGTGTGCCGTCGCGTTGCCGAGGGCGCCGCCGTCCCGGCCTAAGTTGTCAGGATGCGACCTCCAGGATCCGCGTCTTGGGAGTTCCCTCAAGGGCCGGGGCTGCCTCGGCGGAGTTCCAGACCTTCGCCTGAAGATTGGCCAACAGGGCTTCGGCCTCCTGGCGGCGTTCGAAGTCCAGCTCAACGACCACAGAGTGCGGGTCGTCCACGGGACGGGTGATGCGATACGCGGTGACGCCCGACGCCGCGCGGTTCACCGGATCACGGTCGAACGCCGCCTTCCACATGGCGAAATCCTTGATTCTATGCTCGATCTGCAAGGTGAACATGCTGCCCTCCTCATTGGTGCTTGTTGCCCGCCGCGGCGGATATTCCACACTCTAGAACCGGTCAGCCAAAGGCGATACCCCGGAATTCCGGGCCCGATATTTGGGGGCAGCAGCTACGGTCCCCGCCATTAGCCGCAGCAACTGACAGCGTGAGGGTGGGTTAGCCGCCGGCGAACGGCGGCAGCACGTCGACGACGTCGGCCGGCTTCAACGCCGCGGTGTGGTCACGCACGGCAACCTCGTTGAGCAGGAAGCTGGAGCGGGACAGAAGGCGGGCCAGCGGCGGCGTGCCGGCTGGCGGTTCGGGGCGCTCGACGGCGAGGATCGCCTCGAGCAGCGAGGCGAGGGTGTCGCCGTCGGCGACGTCGAAGCGTTCTTCATCCACGCCTGCGGCAGCGCGTGCGGCAGCGAAGTAGCGTACGTTCACGAAAAAGTCAGCCTCCGATGGCGCTCATGCTGCGGTCTGGCTGGACAAAGTCGGGAGCGTCGAGCCCCACGTGGTCCATGCCGTGGGCCTTGGGCTTGATCCACATGGCATCCTGCCAGCGTTCGGCGAGCTGTTCGTCGCTCACGCCTTCGCGCAGCAGCCCCAGCAGGTCCACTTCCTCGCGCGAGAACAGGCAGCTCATGATCTTCCCCTCCGCGGTGATGCGCGTCCGCCGGCAGTCAGAGCAGAACGGCTCCGTGACGGAGGCGATGATGCCCACGGTTCCTAGCACCGGGCCGGAGGCCCGATCGGTGCCCGGGACCCGGGCCCGCACCTCAAAGCGCTCGGCCGGGGCGCCGTCGCGGTCCCGCGGGTCTGAGCTGAGGACGTAATCGGTGGAGAGCAGTTCGCGGATCTCGGCCGCGGTGATCATGTTCCGGCGGGTCCAGCCGTGGTCGGCGTCGAGCGGCATCTGCTCGATGAAGCGCAGCTCATAGCCGCGGTCCAGTGCCCAGGCGAGCAGGGAGGGGGACTCGGCGTCGTTGATCCCGCGCATGAGCACGGCGTTGAGCTTGACGGGGCCCAGGCCGGCAGCCCAGGCGGCGTCGACGCCGGCGAGGACCTTGTCCAGGAAGGGGCGGCGGGTCAGCTTTGCGAAGGTTTCCTCATGCAGGGAGTCCAGCGAGACGTTGATCCGGGTGAGTCCGGCGGCCTTGAGCCCGGCGGCCTTCTTGTCCAGGCCGACGGCGTTGGTGGTCATCGAGATGGGCAGCGCGGGATGCGCCTGCCGGAGGGCGGAGATGATCTGCAGCAGGTCCGCACGCACCAGGGGCTCGCCGCCAGTCAGCCGCAATTCACGTACGCCCAGCATGTCGACGCCGATCCGCACGATCCGGACGATTTCCTCCGCCGACATCACTGCCTGCTTCGCCAGCCATTCCAGGCCCTCGGCCGGCATGCAATACGTGCAGCGCAGGTTGCATTTGTCTGTCAGTGACAGCCGCATGTCCGTGGCACGGCGGCCGTAACGATCCACGAGCCCTGCCGGCAGGCCTTCCGGGCGATCCGACAGTGCGGCTCCCTGAGTCTTTCCCGCTCCGGGGCTGCCTGCCTCGCGGGGCTGGGGCATACCCAGTTGAACTGTCATAGAGTCAGGCTACGCCACCTCGCGGCACTCGTCACAGCCGTGTTTACTGCGTGGATATTGCGTCTTGGGGAGGGCGGTCCTGTGAGGATTCTGATACCTGCCCGTGGCGGTCCCGCGAATCTATGCTGGAAGCGTGAACAAGACCCAGTCGACCGGCGGACGGACGCCGTGAACAGCGGCGGCATTGGCACGGACGGGCAGGGGCACGAAATGGATGACACACTCGCGGGCAAGGACCGGCAAGGACGGGGAACGCAGGCGCAGCAGGGACTGGGCCGGCACCCGGAGGTGCAGCACGGCCAGACCCGGCAGCTGGAGTTCCGGCACCCGCAGCTCCGGCAACAACGCGAGCGGGACCTGTGGGCCGCCGCGGCCGGACTGGTGGCTGTGGGGACCGCGGTGGTGCTCGGGGAGCTCACGGCCAGCCTGGTGAGCCCCACGGTGTCTCCTGTGACAGCCGTCGGCGGGGCTGTGATCGATGCCGTTCCGCCCGGCATTAAAGAATGGGCCATCTCGGTGTTCGGTACGGCGGACAAGGCGGCGCTCCTTGGTGGAATGGCGCTGGTCATCGCCGCACTCGCGGCCTTGTCCGGTGTCCTGGAAGTGCGGCGCCGTTTCGCCGGAGTGGTTCTCATCGCGGTGTTCGGTGTGGTGGGGCTCGTGGCCGTGATGACCCGGGCCGACCTGACCCCCAACGCCGTCGCCGTCCCGGTGCTCGTGGCACTGGTGGGTATCGCACTGCTGCGGTGGCTCATCCGCAGGCTGCTGGAGTGGAAACCCCTTACGGACCAGGTCCCTGCGGCAGAGCCGGCCTCGGCAGTGGAGCCGCCGTCTGCTGTTGAGCCCGCCTCAGCGGCGGAGCCGACCTCAGCCGTGGAGCCCGCCCCTGCTGTGGAGCCTGCACGGCCACAAACACAGCGCGCGCCGCGGGAAGCGCCCGCTGCCGTCGGGCAGCCGGGCGATGGGCCGGCCAGCGATGCTGCCCCCGCGCGGCGCCGATTCCTGCTGGCCCTTGGGGGGACGGCAGCGGTTGCCGCCATCGTCGGCGTGTTCGCTTCAACGCTCAGGGGAGCGGCCGACGTCGTCAGTGAGGTGCGCAGCAAGCTGGCGCTCCCGGCAGCCGCCGCGCCGGCTCCGCCCATACCGGCCGGTGCCGAGATCCGGCTGGACGGACTGGGTCCGCTTGTGACGCCGAATAAGGACTTCTACCGCATTGACACCGCACTGCGTGTCCCCGTGGTGGACCCGGACAAATGGAGGCTGAAGGTAACCGGCCTGGTGGAACGCGAGATCGAACTCGACTTTGCCGCCCTCCTGGCCAAGCCGCTGACCGAACGCCACGTCACCATCGCCTGCGTCTCCAATGAAGTAGGCGGGGACCTGATCGGCAACGCCCGGTGGCTCGGCTGGCCGGTGCGCGAACTGCTCGCCATGGCCCGCCCCAAGCCGGAGGCGGATATGGTGCTGTCCCGCAGCACGGACGGCTGGACGGCCGGGACCCCGCTCGAGGTCCTCACGGACAACCGCGACGCGCTGCTGGCCGTGGGAATGAACGGTGAACCGCTTCCGCTGGAACACGGCTTCCCGGTCCGGCTGATCGTGCCCGGGCTGTACGGCTACGTCTCCGCCACGAAGTGGGTGACCGAGCTGAAGGTGACCCGGTTCGCGGACGACGTCGCCTACTGGACGCCCCGCGGCTGGAGCGAGCGCGGGCCCATCAAAACATCGTCCCGCATTGACGTCCCGCGCGACGGGCGCACGGTCATGGCAGGGACGGTGGTGTTCGGCGGCGTCGCGTGGGCCCAGCACACGGGGATCGCCAAGGTGGAGCTGCGCGTCAACCGCGGCGACTGGCGCCCGGCCGAGCTGGCCCCGGGCATCTCCAAGGACACGTGGTACCAGTGGAAGCTGGCGCTTCCGCTGACGCCCGGACGGTACGAGGTCCAGGTCCGGGCGACGGCGCTGGACGGGGTGCCGCAGGTCGAGGAGTCGGCCCCTGTCGCGCCGAACGGAGCCACCGGCTACCACACGGTTAGAGTTGACGTGAACTCCTAGCGGGCCGAGCAAAGGGCAGGAAACGCATGCACCGTACCGAGACAAGGCATGTCAGCGTGGAAGCGCACCGGGACAAAGTGCGCGCCCTGCTTGCCCCGCTCCGAACCGATAAACGGGTGGAACGGCTCCCGCTGCTCGATGCACTGGGCCGGGGACTGGCCGCCGACATCCTGGCGCCGCTGGATCTTCCCCCCTTTGCGAACTCGCAGATGGACGGCTTCGCGATCCGCAGCGGCGATGTGCCCGACGGCGGCACGGAACTGCGCGTCGTCGCGCCGGTTCCGGCCGGTGCGTCACCGGCGGAACTGGCCGCCGGCACCGCCGCGCCGATCATGACCGGAGCGATGATACCGGCCGGGGCCGACGCCGTCGTTCCCATTGAACAGGCGGTGCCCGATTCGTTCCCGCCACCTGGGGAACCTGCCACGGTACGACTGCCGGCCGCAGCCGCGGGAACGTTTGTGCGCGAAGCCGGCAGCGACATCCGCTCCGGCGAGCTCGCCCTCGGTGCAGGGACTTTCCTCGGCCCGGGCCAGCTCGGACTTCTGGCGGCAATGGGTTATACGGACGTGCCCGTCAGGGGCGCCCTCCGGGTCCTCCTGGTCACCACGGGGGACGAAGTGGTGGAGCCGGGCAATCCGCTGGAACCGGGCAAGATTTTCGACTCAAACGGCACGCTTCTCGAGTCCTCCATGCGCCAGGCCGGGCTCCGCGTCGCACGGACCGGCATTTCTACGGACCGGCCGGAGAAGCTCGCCGGCCTGCTGCGCCGGCACGCCTCCGATGTGGACCTGATCGTCACCACCGGCGGTGTCAGCAAAGGTGCCTATGAGGTGGTCCGGCAGGCCATGGCGGGACAGGACGTTGAGTTCGGCGCAGTGGCAATGCAGCCGGGCGGCCCGCAGGGGATCGGCAGCTTCGACGGAGTCCCAGTGCTGGGGTTCCCGGGGAATCCGGTGAGCTGCCTCGTGTCCTTTGAAATGTTCCTGCGCCCGGTCCTCACCGAGCTCTTCGGCGCTCCGGCGCCCCGACCGGCCGTCCGGGCAAGGCTCGCCGAACCGCTGACCTCCCCGCCGGGCAAGCACCAGGTCCGGCGTGGCACCCTGGCTCCTGATGGCACGGTCCGGCTGGAGGGCGGCGCGGGCTCGCACCTGGTCCATGCCCTGGCCCTTTCCAATGCCCTGGTCCACGTTCCCGAGGGGACAGCGGTGCTCGCCGCGGGCGACGAAGTGGAAGTATGGATCCTGTGAATGAAGAAGACAGCGCTGAAGCGGCTGCCGCGACAGCGAACAACCCCACAGCCGAGAAGCCCACAAGGGACAACCCCACAGCGGATAACCCCACAGCGGACAAGACAGCCAACACCCGCCTGACCCACCTCCGCCACGACGGCACGGCCCAGATGGTGGACGTGTCCAACAAAGCGCAGTCCACGCGGGAGGCCACGGCCACCGCCACCGTCCGCAGCACCGCTGAGGTCCTTGCGCTCCTGGACGGCGGCGAGCTCCCGAAGGGCGACGCCCTCGCCGTTGCCCGCATCGCCGGGATCATGGCGGCCAAGAAGACGCCGGACCTCATCCCGCTGTGCCACCCGCTACCGATCGCCAAGGTCACCATCGACTTTGAGCTCGACACCGACTCCGTGACCGTGTTCGCCACGGTCAAGACCCGAGGCGTCACCGGGGTCGAGATGGAAGCGCTGACCGCCGCGTCCGTCGCGGCACTGAGCGTATACGACATGATCAAGGCCGTGGACAAGCACGCGGTCCTGACCGATATCAAGGTGCTCGCCAAAAGCGGCGGCAAGAGCGGGGACTGGACCCTATGAACATGCCCGAACCGCACCGCCACGGTGAGGCCACCGGCCGGAAAGCCGGCGTCGTGATCGCCTCCACCCGCGCGGCCGCCGGTGTCTATGAGGACCTTACGGGCCCGGTCATCATCGATTGGCTCACTGAACACGGCTTTGAGCCGTTTCCGCCCATGGTGGTGCCGGACGGGGCACCGGTTGGCGCGGCGCTCCGAGCCCTGCTGAGCCAGCAGCCGGCCGTCATCATCACGAGCGGCGGCACAGGCCTGAGCCCCACCGACGCCACCCCGGAACAGACCCTGCCCCTGCTTGACCGGGAAATCCCGGGCATCATGGAAGGCATTCGAAACGCCGGAATGGTCAAGACACCGATGGCCATGCTCAGCCGGGGCCACGCGGGCGCGGCCGGCCAGACGTTCATTGTGAACCTGCCCGGATCGCCGAAGGG